>CAZBMT010000092.1:0-7901 GCA_964492645.1 uncultured Cyanobium sp.
TCTTCGGCCGCGGCATCAGCACCCTGGGCTGCCTGCTGGATCTGGCCGAGGAAACCGGTGTGGTCACCCGCAAGGGCGCCTGGTACAGCTACGAGGGCGACAACATCGGCCAGGGCCGCGACAACACGATCACCTGGCTGGAGCAGAACCCCGGGCCGAAGGAGGTGATCGAGCAGCTCACCCGCAGGAAGCTCACCGAGGGTTCCGAGGTCACCGCCAACTCGATGAAACCGCTGGCGGCGGCGGCCAAGCTGGCGGCGGCCAAATCCCAGGCTGGAGAGGACGCCGCTGGACTGGAGGAGCTGCCCGCCGCCGGTTGATCACCGGGGTGCCGGGGTGAAGGGCCCGGCTCAGGGCTGGGCCGGCAGGGCGGCACGGCTGGTTCGTCTAGGGGCCGCGACGGTTTCGGTGGAGGGCTGCAACACCAGCACCACCCGCTGCAGTTCCTGGATGGCGTCGGCGCCCTCCAGCTTCACCAGCTCCTGGCCGTTGCGGGATTCCACCCAGCTGATGCCGAAATCGGAGACCAGCAGCCGCACCATGTGGTTGTCGCCCAGGTCGGCCACGAAGGAGCAGCCATGGCCATCGCGACCATCGCCGCAGGTGTAGCAGGTGGCCACATGGCCCTGTTTCTTCAGAGACACGGCCAGGGCCTGCAGGCTCAGGATCAGATCCTCAACGGCCGAGCGGTATTGCTCGGCCAGCCGGAGAAACATGGAAGGTGTCCATCACGATCCACAGATCATAAGGATTTCTTCCGATTTCCGCTAGGTGCATATGCTCATCTGTGGAAACCGGCACCCGGCCCCTCAGCCGTCCGAAAGGGTCCACCAGCCGGCAGCCGGGCCAATGAAGCGCACCGTCACCCAGAGCAGGGCCAGGGCGCCGATGCCGATCCAGGCGCCCTTGGTGGTGATCGCCACGAAGCGGGAGGCCTGGTTGCGGGTCAGGGGCAGCCAGGCGGCGATGCGTGGTGAGGTGTCGACGCTCTTGGCCTTGCTGGCGCGTGGTTTGTCGCGGGGCGGCAGTCCCTGCTCGGCCCGGCGTTTGGCTTCCCCCATCAGGCGTTCGGTGGCAACTGGCAGAAGGCTAGGAGTCGGGCCGCAGGCGGGTCAGGGCCACCCAGGGTTCCAGGGCGGTGAACACCAGCCGTCCCCAGCTGCGGCCCCGCAGGCGGCCATCCAGCACCGCCAGCCGCCCGCCGCTGCGCCGCAGCCCCGCCACACCCCGTTGCAGCCGGTTGAGGGCCTCCGGCAGCAGCAGTTCCCGGAACCAGTCACGGCCCTGCTGGCGCAGCACCCCGACCCGGGCGGCGGTGAGGGGATCCTCCAGGCTGGCGATCGGCAGCAATCCCACGACCACCTGGCAGGGCAAGGGCAGCCGTGGCTGGTGCTCCAGCCACCAGGTCCAGCTGCAGCACACCACGCCGTTGCTCTCCGGTGACGTGTTCTGGTGGCACACCCGGCTGCCGAACTCGGCGGCCAGGCCGCTGGCCAGGCCCAGGCACAGGGCCGAATCATCGATCAGCACCACGGTCAGGCCGCTCTGGCCCAGCACCAGACGCCGGCCTTGCTCCAGCAGGTGCTGGGCGTAGTGGGGCGTGTTGGGCAGCGGCTGGCGCAAGGGGGCGAACAGGGGCAGGGGGTCGGACAGGGGGGGATCGGCCAGATCCAGCACCACCGCCGGCTCCAGCCCCAGGGCGGCGGCGGCAGCGGGCTGGCCCTCCGCCGCCGGGCCGGTGGCCAGCTCACCGATCAGCACCGCCCCCCGCCCCACCAGCAGGCCGGAGAGTTCGCCCAGGGGCTCGAGCGGTTGGCGCAGCAGGCTCCATTGCAGCAGCGACGGCTCCACCCGGGCCCAGCTGCTCCAGCCGGCACCGGCACCCAGCCAGCGGGGCCAGGGCTCCGGAAGGGGCTCCAGCAGCCGCAGCAGGTGGCGCAGGGGCGCTTCGTCGTCATCGGACAGGGCCACCAGCCGGTGGGGGGAGCGGGGATGGGCCAGCACCCGGCGGCTGAGCCGCTCATGCAGGCTGAGCAGACAGCCTTCGGCGCTGGGCTGGACGCGGCGCAGCTGGTCCCAGTGCCGGGGCTCCAGCTCCACCTCCAGGGCCTCGCGCAGGGCCGCCTCCAGGGTCTCGGCCTCGGGGATCACCAGTTGCCGTTCCCCCAGCGCGCCGTGGCGCCAGGCCGCCACCAGCTCCCGGTGGTCGAGCAACCAGAGCCGGGTGCCGGCCGGGGCCCCGGGTCCTTCCCAGCAGGGCAGTTCCAGTCCCACGCTGCGCAGCCGCGGCCATTCCACCAGCAGCAGCCGCTGGCGCAGGGCCGGCGTCACCACCAGGGCCAGGGGGACCTCGCTGAGGGCCAGGGGCACCAGCAGGCTGATCCACCAGCTGGGGGCGGTGCCGGGCGCCAGCCGCACCAGGGTGTGGTCGGCCCGGCGCAGGCTGCGGGCCACCAGGCGGCTCAGGGTGAGGTGGTGGGGCCAGCGTTCCACCCCCTCCCGCTGCAGGAGAGCCTTGAGCTGCTGGTGGGCGCGGGCTTCCAACATCGCCGGATCGTAGGAAGCTGGCCCCAGCCGATCCGCAGCGACGATGACACCCCTCTGGCAGCGCGAACCGGTGGGGGTGGTGGGCCTGGGGCTGATCGGCGGCTCCCTGGGGCTCGATCTGGTCGCGGCCGGGGCGCAGGTGCGGGCCCTGGTGCACCGGCCGGCCACGGCGGTCCGGGCCCGGGAGCGCGGGCTGGCCAACGAGGTCAGCACCGATCCGGCGGTGCTGGCGGGCTGCGGACTTGTGCTGCTGGCCCTGCCCCTCGACCGGCTGCTGGAGCCGGACCCCTCCCTGCTGGCGGCCTTGCCGCCCGCGGCGGTGATCACGGATGTGGGGTCCGTGAAGGGGCCGGTGCTGCGCCGCTGGCGGCAGCTGCTGGCGGCAAGCGGCGCCGGCCCGGCTGCGTCCCGCTTCGTGGCCTCCCACCCGATGGCGGGCACGGCCCTGGCCGGGGTGGAGGCGGGGGAGCGGGGCCTGTTCCGGGGACGGCCCTGGGTGGCGACCCCGGCGCCGGACACGGACCCGGCGGCGCTGGAGGCGGTGCGGGAGCTGGCGCAGGGCCTCGGGGCGCGCTGGCTGTGCTGCGACGCCGAGGCCCACGACCGGGCCGTGGCGCTGATCTCCCACCTGCCGGTGCTGGTGGGAGCGGCCCTGCTGCAGGCGGCCGATGCCGGTGGCACCGCGGCCGGCGCCCCGCCGGAGGTCGGGGCCGGCCTGGTGCGGGCCCTGGCCTCCAGCGGCTTCGCCGACACGACCCGCGTCGGCGGCGGCAACCCGGAGTTGGGGAGACTGATGGCCCAGGCCAACCGGGAGGCGCTGCTGGAAGCCCTGGCGCACTACCGGCACTCCCTGGACGACCTCGAGGCGATGGTGCGGCAGGAGCACTGGAGCGGACTGGAGCGGTCGCTGACGCTCAGCCAGCAGCTGAGGCCCGGCTTCCTTTGATCGGCGAGCTGCCGATAGGCTCCCAGCCACATCGATGCCTCCGGGCCCGGCGATGAAGACCAGGCCATCGCGACCGTCTCCACGAATTCGCGGCGCCAGTGGCGCGGGAAGCCGCCGCAGTCGCCGCATCCGGCCAGGAGCCTCACCCGGCACCGTGGTGTTCGTGGGTGAGCAGCGGCTGGCCCGGGTGCAGATCGATGTCATCCACTACGACGCCAGCGGCTGGACAGAGCATCGGGATCTGCCGGTGCACGGCTGCGCCGATGCGGTGAGGGAGGGCAGCATCACCTGGATGAACGTCAGTGGCGTCCATGACGTTGCCCTGGTGGAGCGTCTCGGCAAGTGCTTCGGCCTGCATCCGATGACCCTCGAAGACATCGCCAACACCACCCAGCGCCCCAAGGTGGAGGAGTTTCCGGAGTACGTCTTCATGGTGTTGAAAATGATCGCCTTCAACGAAGACAGCCAGGCCATTGATATCGAGCATGTGAGTGTGATCCTCGGCGATCACTTCGTGATGTCCTTTCTCGAGGATGACGGCGACGTCTTCGACGGAGTGCGGGAGCGGATCCGTTCCTCCGGCGGCCGGATCCGCTGGATGAAGGCCGACTACCTCGCCTACTCGCTGCTGGACGCTGTTGTCGACCATTACTTTCTGGCCGTGGAGCGGATGGGCGACATCATTGAGGAGGTGGATGATCGGCTCCTGGAGGATCCCCACCCCGGCGACATCAAGGAGATCCACGCTCTCAAACGGTCCATCCTCAGCCTGCGCAAGGCCGTCTGGCCGATCCGGGAGGAGTTGGCCATGATCGTCAAGAGCGAGTCGCCCCTGCTGGCGGCGGAGAGCCGGGTGTTCTGGCGCGATCTCTACGACCACTGCATCCAGATCATCGATCTCGTCGAGACCCACCGCGACATCCTCGGGGGCATGCATGACACCTACCTCTCGATCCTCAGCCACCGGATGAACGAGGTGATGAAGGTGCTGACGATCATCTCGACGATCTTCATTCCCCTCACCTTCATTGCCGGTGTCTATGGCATGAACTTCAAGGAGATGCCCGAGCTGGAGTGGCGCGGCGGCTACTACTCGGTGTGGGCGGTGATGATCGTGATCGGCATCTCTCTGTACCTCTATTTCCGCCGCAAGCAGTGGCTCTGACAGCTGTAGGCACTGGCCCGGAGGGCCCTGCAGGGATCCGCCGGAACCATGTAGCCGATGCCACCGATTTTGGCTTTTCTTTCTCCCCACTACGGAACATTGCCGCCCCCGGCCTGCCGTGGGCAGCACGGTGCGCCGTTTCTAGCGTTCCTCAGGATTCGGTGAACAGCGTGAGTTTCCTGAGTGATGCGATGCAGCTCCTGAGGGACGCCGGCACGGCGGCGGGCCTGTCCGAAGGGGCCATCCAGTGCCATGCCGGCTGCTACCGGGAGAACCTCTCCCGCTGCACCGACGCGATGCTCCAGTACGAGCGGGTGTGGCTGCAGCAGCAGCTGCGGGCCCTGCGGGACTGCCAGGGCCATCCGGTGCTGATGGCTCGGGTGGGCGGCGAGGGGCGGCTGCACGCCCTGGTGTCCCAGAGCGTGCTGTTCCAGCTGCTGCTGCAGAACGAGTTCGCCCGGCGCGGCCTGACGCCCGAGGAGCCCCGCGGGCCGGTGGTGGCGGCCGAGGAGGCCTGGGAGATCACCAGCGTGCAGGTCAAGCGCGAGTGGGGGATCCTGCCCGCCTGAAGCGGATCGCCCTGCTGCACCTTGGGCGGATCCACGACGAGACGCCGGTGCTGCGGGCCCATCTGGCCCGGCGCGGCATCGCCAGCGAGCTGGTGCCCCTGCCCCCGCTGGCTGCGGCCGGCTCCCCTGGCTGGGGCCGCTTCGATCTTGTGAGTGTGCGCGACTGCCGCGACAGTCATCGCCATGGCGACTTCCTGCCGCGGATCCGGGGCCTGGCGCAGCATCTCGCGGCCCTCGGGGTGCCCCTGGCCAACCCCCTGCCGGTGATCGAGGCCGGCCACGCCAAGAACGGCTACCTGCCCCGGCTGGCCCGGGAGGGGGTGAGCCTGATCCCGAGCCGCTGGCTGCCGCAGGGCTGGTGTGGGTCCCTGGCGCAGCTCCTGGACGCCGCCGGCTGGGAGGAGGCGGTGCTCAAGCCGGCGATCGGCTCGAAGAGCTGGCACACCTACCGGGTGCGCCCCGCCGGCAGCCACCTGACGGTCATCGCCGCGGATGGCAGCCGGCCGACGGAGCCCGGGGAAGTCGATAGCTGGCTGGCCGGCCTGACCCGTGACGGGGAGGTGTGTGTGCAGCGCTTCCTGCCCGACATCTGCCGTGACGGGGAGTTCAGTGCCGTGATGCTGGGCGGGCGGTTCTCCCACGCCGTGGCCAAGACCGTGGCGGCCGGCGGCTGGATCGCCCATGAAAGCTTCGGCGGCACCAACGTTCCGCGCCAGGCGGAGGCCTCGGAGCGGCAGTGGGCCGCAGCCATCGAGGAGCGCCTGCGCCGGCGCTTCGGCGTGCTTCCCTACGCCCGCATCGACGGAATCCGCGACGGGACGGGCGACCTGCAGCTGCTGGAGTGCGAACTGGTGATCCCGCGCCTGTTCCTGAACGAGGGCGGGGCCTTCGACCGTTACGCCGAGGCCCTGCTCGGCCCGGCCAGCACCCGCATGGCCTGGTAGCCGTCGAGGGTGGGGGGCTCGCTTTCGGGCAGCGCTTCGGAGCGGAGGGCCACGGCCACCGTGGCCACCCAGGGGCGGGTGCCGGCGTCGGTGGGGAACACCAGCACCACGGTGCCGGCCGAGGGGGTGGTGGCGGGATCCTCCGCCACGATCTCCAGGGCCACCCGGGTGCGGCGGCACTGGAGGGCACGGGCTTCCAGCAGGGCCACGAACTCATCGGTGGTCCAGCGGGCCTCGGCGCCCTGGCAGGGGAAGCGCTCACTGAGGCCGGCAGCGCCCAGCTCCTCGATGGCACTGCCGCGGCGCCCATCCCAGACCAGCAGCAGGTTGGCGTCATGGCCGAGGGCGTTGTGCTCCACCCGTTCACGATCGAGCACCAGACGACGCTCGAGGCCCTGCTTCTCGGCGGGCATCGAGAGGCACACCTTGAGGGCCTGGGCCACCTCGCAGCTGCGTCCTTCGCAGAAGCCCCGATGGGCGGTGAGGATGTCGTCGGCAGCGGCGACGATCTCCAGGGCGGGAAGGCTCTGGGTCAACTCCTGCATCATGGCGTTGAACAGAACACCCCCATCCCCGAAGGGGCCGCGGTCAGGATCGGTGGCCTCCAGCATCTGATCGATGGCGGAGCGCACCAGCTCCCGCCTCCAGGTCAGATACGTCATGGGGATTCACTCCGGGTGCAATGTTTTTTCAGTGTGTCCCCCGCGGGGGAAGCAGGCCACGAGCTGTTACATTCTCCGGCCTCTGTATCAACTGATACGACCTATTGTGTTGAAGTCGTGATCCTGCGCTTCCGCTCCGCCGGCCGACCCTGAGTCAGCAGCCTGCCGTCGCAGCCGCAGCATCGGCGTCTCGCCCTCGAAGCCCTCGTCGTAGGGGGTGTCCTCGAGCTGCCCCTGCCAGCCCGGCGGCAGCGAGGCCAGCAGGGGCTCCACCCAGGGATGGACCCTCGGCCGCCGCTCGATCGTGTGGGCGGGGTAGATGCGCACCTCCCGCCGGCTCACCCGCAGGAGTTCAGCCAGGGCGCGGTGATGCCAGTCGAGGTCGAAGTCGGGCTGTTCGCTGAGTCCGCCGTCGGCGATCGGGGCATAACAGAACAGCAGGTGGCCGCAGAGCACCAGATCGAAGCTGGCCGATTCGAAGGGAAGGTCGGGCAGCGCCGCCGCCCGGTAGGCCTGCGGGTGGTCACGCCGGTCGGCCAGGAAGGCCTCCAGCGCCTCCAGCTTCCCCTGGCGGAAGCGGGACAGGTCGAAGTCCGGGCGCAGGGAGGCACTGCGGGCCAGGCGCTCCATGGTGAAGGCGACGTCGTCGCGGCAGCGCTGCTCCAGCTCCGCCACCGACAGCCCGTAGAGGGGGTCGGCGGCCACGCACTCCACCCCGGCGGCCCGGGCCAGGGCGCTGAGCGAGCCGGGGCCACCGGGGCAGTCGAGGAGCCGCTGGCCGCGCCAGTCCTCCAGAGCGAGGTTGAAGAAGGCCAGGGCGTCCGCCCCGGTGCGCCCGAAGAACACCACCCTCGGCAGATCCATACGTGCTCCTCAGGGTGACGGGATGCGCCGCAGGCTCAGGGCGATGGCGCCGTCGGCGCGGCGCAGCTCGAGGGTGTCACCCTCCAGCCGCAGGCTGACGGCCGTGGGCAGGGCAGCCAGGAACTGCCGCTCCTGCTCCATCACTCCGGCGCCCGGGCAGCGGCGCCGGGTCGCCACCGGGGTGCCGATGCGCAGCCGGGTGCC
>CAZBMT010000093.1:0-7847 GCA_964492645.1 uncultured Cyanobium sp.
GTCTTGCCGAGCTCGGGCAGCCGCTTGGGTCCGAAGACCAGCAGCCCGATGGCGGCGATCACCGCCATCTCGGGCAGGCCGATACCGAAGATGTTCATGGACAGGGGGCGAGAGGAATCAGCTGACGCCGTTCCAGTTGACGTTGATGCCCTCGAGCAGCAGGGACTTGTTGTACAGCTGCAGGATCACCAGCAGGAAGACCAGGAACAGGAGCATGAACACGCCCATCACGGGGGTGGTACCCCAGCCGGGCACCACCTTTCCGTACTCGGAATTCAGGGGGCGCAGCAGGTTTCCCAGACGGGTGCGTTGGGCCATGGCAGCTCGGACCTCTCGGGCACGGGATCGCGGTGCTTACTGTAAGGGTCTTGCCGGCCGCACCGAGATGGGCTGTCGAGAGTTGTGACGGAACCCCTGCAGCACCGCAGCCCCGCCGCCCCCTGCCCCGCCTGAGAGCCCTCCATGGATCCCGCCGCCAGCACCTCCCCCGCCCTCTCCGTGGCCCTCGCAGTGCTTGCCGTGCTGCTGGCCCTCACCGGTTTCGGGGTCTACACCGCCTTCGGTCCGCCCTCCAAGGGCCTCACCGATCCCTTCGACGATCACGACGACTGAGCCGCCGCGCTCCCCCGAGCCCCGCGGTGCCGCAGCCGCCAGTGCCCCAGTTGCCACGGCCCCAGCACAAGGGGCTCGGTCCCTTGGGGGTCAGGCTTCTCATCGCCGGCCGCCGGGGGCTGTCCCAGGGCATCGCAGCTCCCCAGCACGCGCCAGTCCGGGCCGGCTGAGAAGCGCCGCCGGCAGGGCCCCAGGTTCTGGACGCTGAGCAGCACGGTGGCCGTTGCCGCGCCGTCCTCCGCCGGCAGGGGCCGCAGGGCCACCAGCTGCAGGTCCTCGCCGATGGAGGGGAACAGCGTGTCGGCCGCCCCACCGGCCTCGGCGCCCGCACCGGCAGCCGCTGCCATCGGCCGGCACCAGAGCGGTTCCCGCAGCCGGGTGGCCTGCTGGGGCGCCGCGGCCGCCCGCCAGCCGCCGGGGCAGGGCAGCAGGGCCAGCCGCTGGCGCTGCCAGCCGTTGTCGGCCCCGGGATCGGGCCAGGTGGGTGCCCGCAGCAGCGACACCCCCAGCCGCTCCGCCGTCGCCGACACCCCCTGGGGGCCGTCCAGCAGCACCGCCAGCCCATCGCCGCGGCCCGGACCCACCGCGGCCATCCAGCTGACGGCGCTCACCTCCCAGCGGGCCCGCTCGCGGGCGGTGCGGGCCGTGGCCGGCCGCTCGATCACCCCGCCGGCGGTGTCGGCGGCCCAGCGGCAGGCCGGATCGGCCAGGGGAATCTCCAGCCGCAGCAGCTCGTGCCGCTGCCGCCACTGGCTGCCCAGCACCAGTTCCAGCCACGGGCTGCCGGCCAGCAGGCGGCCATCGAGGCGCACCGGGCTCTCGCCGCAGCGGCCGCGCCAGACGAACCGCGCGCACAGGGGCCCGCTCTCCAGCCACTGCGGCGCCCCCTGCCAGCTCCAGGCCAGGGGGTGCTCGCGGTAGTCGCCGGCCAGGTCCCAGGCATCCCAGAACTCGCCCCGGTCGCGCCAGCGGCACCAGGCCAGCGGCCCCGCCAGCTGGGGCGTGCCCGCCCCATCGAAAAGCTGCTCCACCCCCGCCGGGCCGATCAGCGCCGCCACCCGACCATTGCCCAGATGCCAGCGGTCCGGCCCCCCGCCACCGGCCCGCTCCAGGCGCACCGCCCCCTCCATCGCCCCGGCCGCCGCATCGCCGCCGCGGCCGGCCGCATAGTGCCGCAGCCGCCGCACCGCCACCCCGTCGAGGCCGGGGATCTGCAGCCACTGCCCGCCTCCCGGCGCCGGCTGCCCCGCCAGACGCCGCTCACCGTCGGCCGTCTGCAGCCACCAGTCGCCGGCCGGCAGCCGCAGGGTGCGGGGCTGGGCCGGCAGCGGCTGCAGCTGCACCACGCACCAGGTCGCAGCAGAGGTCGCCGGCGCCGCCAGACCCCGCCGCAGGGTCCGGTCGCGCCGGCGGGCGGCCCGGCGCCGCGCGCCCCGCCACTGGGGCTCGGCCTGCTCGAACACCTCCGGGATCGCCGTGCCGGGAAGGATGTCGTGGAACTGCTGGAACAGCAGGGTGCGCCAGTCGTCGCTGGCGGCCGGCGCCGGCCGGCCGAAGAGCGCCGCGGCCAGATCCGCCTCCCGCAGCAGCCGCTCCAGGGTTCGGTTGTGGCGCTTCTGGTCGGGCCGGCTGGTGGGGCAGCCGCGGTGCAGCTCGAGGTAGAGCTCGTCGCGCCACACCGGCAGCTGTCCCGCCAGCGACTCCAGGGGCTCCAGGTAGGAGCGCAGGGTGCCGTGGCGCTGGCCGGCGGCCTCGGGCCGGCCCTGCCAGAGCGCCAGCTGCTCCAGCATCTCGGCGGTCGGCCCGCCGCCGTGGTCGCCGACCCCGGGCAGCCACAGGGCGTCGGCACAGCCGCTGGCCCGCTGCCACTGCAGCCGGTAGCGCTCCATCGCCACCGGATCGCCGTCGCTGCCGATCGGCGCCGTCATCAGGGCCAGCACCTCGGCGCCGCAGCGGCTGCGCCAGCGGAACAGCCGGTGGGGGAAGGGGTTGCTGGCGTTCCAGGCCAGCTTGTGGGTGCAGAACCAGCGCACCCCGGTGGCGGCCGCCAGTGCCGGCAGGCCGGCGGCGAAGCCGAAGCTGTCCGGCAGCCAGGCCAGCCGGTGGCTCCACTCCGGGAAGGTGCGCCGGCTGTACGCCTGGCCCTCCTGGAACTGGCGCAGCAGGGAGGTGGTGGAGAGCAGCACGCAGTCGCTCTCCACCCACGGACCGTTGAGCGGCTCGAAGCGGCCCGCCCGCATCGCCAGGCGGACCCGCTCGAACAGGGCCGGCCGGTGGCGCTCCAGCCAGGCATAGAGGGCCGGGGTGGAGTGGCCGAAGTGGAGCGTCTCGAAGCGCTCCATCAGATCGAGGACGGAGGCGAAGGTGCGCTCCGCCGCCTGCCAGGTGTCGGCCACCGGCCACAGCCAGGCCAGGTCGAGGTGGGCGTGGCCCAGCACCTGGACCGCCCCCTCCCCCGGTGCTCCGTCGTGGCGGTGCTCGCGGCGCAGCTGCCGCAGCGCGTCGGCGGTGGCCGCCAGCAGGCCGAGGGGATCGGCCGGATCCAGGGGCTCCAGCTCGATGCGGCTGCTGATCAGAGCGCCGTCGTCGTGCAGGGGGCTGCGCAGCCGCAGCTCCAGATCCAGGGCCTCCCCCCGCCACCAGCGCTCGGGCAGGGGCCAGCGGCAGGCGGTGTCGAACAGATCGCCGCTGTGGATGCGCTCGCCGTCCACCCACAGCTCGGCGCTGTCGGCCCACCAGCGCAGCGCCAGCCGCGCCCGGGCGCCCTCCGCCAGGGGGGCCCAGGCCTGTGGGCACGGGCAATGGAGGGTCAGATGGCACCACTGGCCGCCCCGCGGCCAGATGATCAGGCCCCGGGCCGCCCAGTCGGGACGGTGGCGGCGGCCCCACTCCCCCTCACGAGCCGGACCGCTTCCACCCCCGGGCTGGACGGCCTGCCAGAGGGGTTGGAGATCCAGGGGCCGGGGCATGGGGAACGTGACCGAAACGTTTCAATCGGAGCCGGTTGCCCCCGCCAAACGGCATCGGACAGCCTGGATGGCCAACCACCACCCATAAGATGATGCGGCTGCCGAGGGGTCATCGAGACCCGTACCGGCGCCTGTCACTCCCTGTCACCCGCCGGACAGACCATGCTCGCTCTCAAGATCTCGGTTTACTCCGTCGTCTTCTTCTTCATCGGGATCTTCGTCTTCGGCTTCCTGGCCAGCGATCCCACCCGCTCCCCCAGCCGCAAGGACCTGGAGGACTGACCCCTTCCGCGGCGGCGCCACCCGCCACCCGTCCGGACAACCGGACCGCAGCGGGGGACGCCCCCGAACTCCCATGGCAGGATCGGCCGCGTTCTCGCTGCCCATCCGCTGCCTGTGGTGCTCCACCCCCGCTCGGGACACCGCCAGGCCCCTGGGCTGGGTCTGTGGCTGGGGGTGTCCGGTGTGCTGGCGATGACCGCCGCCCCGGCCCAGGCACGACCGGACACACCCTTCAGGCTTCCGGTTGCCCAGGCCCAGTCCGCACCGACGCCGGCAGCCCCCTCCCCCCCCGGTTCCACCCCCAATCCCTTCGACGACGAGCCCCAGCCTGCGACGTCCTCCGGGGCTCAGGCTGGCTTTGAGACTCCCGCGGGAGCCCAGCCCGCAGCGGAACCCGCTCCCGCCGACCCCGTCGCCACGCCAGCGCCAGTGGCAGGCCTTGACGACGCCCCGGCGAGCGAGGCCATGCCCATGGAGATCGAGCTGACCGCCAACCAGCAGGGCTACGACGGCCAGTTGCAGCGCTTCGTGGCCAGCGGCAGCGTCATGGCCCGCCTGGCCGGTGGCCGGCTGCTGGCCGACCGGCTGGAGTTCGAGGCCAGCACCCGCACCATCTACGCGGTGGGCAACGTTCGCTTCCAGCGCGGCCAGCAGTACCTGCAGGGCAGCCGCCTCCGCTATGCCCTGCTGGAGGGGATCGGGGAGATCGACGACGTCTACGGCGTCATCGATCTCGATACCACCAAGGAGGACTTCGACCTCGAGCAGGAGGCCTCCCAGCCCCTGCCGCCGCCGGAGCCGATCAGCTGCACTCCGATCTATCCGGCCGTCCCCCAGTGGCATCCCTACCCCTGGGCCGTCACCACCTGGGCGGGCCAGATGTACGCCGGCGAATTCGGCGACACCTTCACCTTCAGCGGTCGGTTCCGGCCCGAGTATCTGGGCGGCGTCGGCCTGCAGCGCCGCCTCATCCAGGCCGGTCCCCTGTCGCTGGAGTTCGATTCCAACCTGCTGGGGCACAGGGCCAGCGCCCAGCCGGGGGGCGGCTTCAACCAGGCCGTCCCCTTCTCCGACACCCCCGCCCAGAGCTTCGGTGAGTTCACCGCCGGCATCGGTCTGCGCCTGTGGCTGCGGCCCTGGCTCAACCTCTATTTCGTGGAGGGCCTGAGCGTCCTCACCGCCAAGAGCAACTACGAGCAGACCTTCCGCGAGAATTCCGCCCGGCTGCTCAACTACCTGGCCTTCGAGGTGGAGGCGCTGGTCACCCCCCGCTGGTCGGCCGTCGGCCGCATCCACCACCGCTCCGGGGCCTACGGCACCTTCAGCGGCGTCAGCGAGGGCAGCAACGCCTACCTCCTGGGCCTGCGCTACCGCTTCGGCACCGACAAGCTCGCCAGCCAGCCGATGCCGGTGCCCCCCGCCCAGGGCTGCCCGGACGCCCCTCCCCTGGCCAGCGAGCAGCCCGATGGGCTGGCCCAGCAGCTCGAGCAGGTGACGATGGGTCCCGGCTGGACCGGCACCAGTGGCCAGCCGGCGCCGGCTCCCCCCGCCAAGCCGGCTGAAGACAAGGGCGGCGTCTGGCGCAACGCCCGGCACCAGGAACGGCTGCGCCGCGAGGCCATCGCCCGGATCCCCCAGCGGGTCGAGAACGTGACCTTCGAGCGCAGCCTCAAGGCCGAACGACGCTTCGGCTTCCCGCGCGAATTCACCACGCCGGAGGTGGCCAACGACTTCGGCACCACCCGGCCCGAACAGCTCAAGGACCAGACCACCGAAGGCAACCAGGACCTGATCAAGGGCACCGTGAGCCGCTGGCGCATCCAGGCCCGGCGCCTCAAGATCACCCCCAACACCCTCACGGGCGATCGGGTGGGCTTCACCAACGATCCGTTCACGCCCGCCCAGTCGTGGATGGATTCGGAGCAGGTCGTGATCACCCTGCTGCCCAACGGCGACACCCTGGTGAAGGCCAGGCGCAACACCCTGCGCCTGGAGGATCGCCTGCCGATCCGGGTGGTGCGTCAGCGCCGCATCGAGAAGGAGGAGGAGGTGAGCAATCCCCTCGTGATCGGCAACGACCGGGAAGACCGGGATGGCTTCTTCCTCGGCTACAACATCCCGGTCAGGATCGGCGAGAAAGGACTGCTCAACCTGCAGCCCCAGGTGATGGTCCAGCGCCTCTACACCGGCAACACCGACGCCTACCCCCTGCCTGGATCGCCGGCGGGCTCCACCAACATCGTCGAGCAGCCGGCCAAGACCGGCGACTACCTCGGTTTCGATGCCCGGCTCACCGGGCCGGTGCTGGGCTTCAACGCCGATGCCCGCCTCTCCATCTCCACCTTCAATCCCGACAACTTCAGCAACGGCACCCGCAGCTTCGGCGACCTGGCCCGGGTGTTCAACGTGCCTGTGCTGGGCCCCAGCACGTTTCGCCTGTTCGGGGCCTACCGCTTCCGCACCTGGAACGGCTCCCTCGGCGAGCAGGATGTCTATTCCGCCTACGGCGTCTCACTGGAGCAGCAGGGCAGCCTGCCCAGCTGGGGCAAGCTGTCCCGCAGCTACTACTGGCGGATGGGAGTGGGCAACTTCCAGGCCAACCCGACCACCGGCACCGACCTGCTGCAGGTATGGCGCGCCAACGCCATCGGCTCCTTCAACTTCTCCTACCCGATCTGGACCGGCAAGCCCACCGCCAGTCCGCCGGTGATCTCTCTGGCCAATACTCCGGTGCCGATCGTTCCGGGGCTGCGCTTCAACGCCAACCTGCTCGGCGTGGCCGCCTACTTCAGTGACGGCACCAACCAGAACACGATCGGGCTCTCCGGAGGCCCCACCCTCACCCTGGGACGCTTCGAGAAGCCGTTCCTCGACTACACCCAGCTGACCGTCACCGGCGGCATCACCCTGCGGCAGGGCCAGAGCCCGCTCAACTTCGACCGCGCCGTCGACCTGGGCACGGTCGGGATCGGCCTCTCCCAGCAGATCGTGGGCCCGCTCGTCTTCAGCGGCGGCATCGGCTTCAACGTCGATCCCAACTCAGGCTTCTACGGCGACGTCACCGGCTCGTACCTGGAGCTGCGCTGGCAGCGACGCTCCTACGAGATCGGCGTCTACTACAGCCCCTACGATGGCCTGGGCGGCATTCGCGTGCGGCTCAACGACTTCAATTTCAAGGGTCCGGGGACGCCCTTCATCCCCTACCACCCCACCCAGGGGGCCCTGCAGCGCCCCTTCTAGGCGGGTTCTAGGCGGTGGCGAACCCCTTCAGATAGGGAAGGCGGGCCGCGGTGGCCCGCAGCTCGGCGTCGTGGGCCACCAGCTGGGCGGTGCCGTTCCACTCGCCGCTCGTCAGCATGCGGCGGGGGCCGGGCGCCAGCTCCAGCGGCCACGTCTGCGGCTCGTCGGCGGCCTCCAGCGTCACCCGCGGCGGTTCGAGATCGAGCTGGAGCGTCGCGCCGGGATCGGCGGCGACGGCGGCCTGGACGGCCAGCACCGTGGCGTGGTCGGCGCTCAGGCAGGGGATCCCCAGGGCGAGGCAGTTGCCGAAGAAGATCTCGGCGAAGCTCTCGCCGATCACCGCCCGGATGCCCCAGCGCATCAGCGCCTGGGGGGCGTGCTCCCGGCTGGAGCCGCAGCCGAAGTTGCGGTTGACCACCAGGATGGCGGCACCCTGGTTGTCGGCGCGATCAAAGGGATGGTCGCCGGCCCGCTCGCGGCGGTCATCGGCGAAGACGCCCTCCGCCAGCCCGTCGAAGGTGACGCACTTGAGGTAGCGCGCCGGGATGATCCGGTCGGTGTCGATGTCGTCGCCGGGAACGACGACGGCGCGGCCCCGGCACTGCTGGATCGGTCCGGCCGGGAAGGGGGTGGCACTCATGCGGGTGTGGCGGCGGAGGCGGGCTCTGGGGAGGACGGGGTGGCGATCAGGCGACGCACGTCGGCCACATGGCCGCTCACCGCCGCCGCGGCCACCATGGCCGG
>CAZBMT010000094.1:0-2527 GCA_964492645.1 uncultured Cyanobium sp.
CTCTCCAACCGGCGGGCCCAATACTGCAGCACCGGACCGTAGATCTGTCAGCAGACCGGGGTCCGGCTGGACGCCTGGGTGGCGGCCACCGGCACCGGCGGCACCTACGCCGGTGTGGCCCTCTACCTCAAGGAGCAGGATCCCAGGGTCCGCTGCGTCCTGGCCGATCCCTGCGGCAGCGCCCTCTACAGCTGGGCCACCGACGGCACCCTGAAGAGCGAAGGTAACTCGATCACCGAGGGCATCGGCAACAGCCGCGTCACCGCCAACCTGGAGGGGGCGCCGATCGACGACGCGGTGCGGATCGACGACCCCATGGCCCTGCGCACGATCTACGGCCTGCTGTGGCAGGAGGGCCTGTTCATGGGCGGATCGGTGGGGATCAACGTGGCGGCGGCGGTGGAGACGGCCCGGCGGCTCGGGCCCGGCCATCGCATCGTCACCGTCCTGTGTGACAGCGGCGATCGCTACCGCTCCCGCCTCTACGACCAGGACTGGCTGGCGGGCCGCGGCCTGGAGCAGCCCCAGCGCAGCGGCGCAGCCCTGATCCCATGACGGCAGCCCAGGGCCAGGTGATCGGCGGCCGCTACAGGCTCGAACGCCGTCTAGGGGCGGAGACGGGCGGGCCCCAGGGGGAGCTGTGGCAGGCGAGTGACCAGCTGGCCGCCGATGCGCCGGTGGCCCTGCGCCGCATCGGGCCGGAGCAGGACCAGGCCCGGGCCCGGGAGCTGTGGTCGCGGCTGCAGGGGGTGCTCCACCCCCAGGTGCCCCGCATCGGTGCCGTGATCGAGGCCGAGGATCAGCTCTGGCTGGTGCGGGAGTGGCAGGCGGGCCGCACCTACCAGCAACTGCTGGAGCTGCGGGCGGAGCGCCAGCTGGTGTTCGGGGCGGGGGAGGTGCTGCTGCTGCTGCGCCAGTTGCTGCCGGTGCTCGCCGCCCTGCACAGCCAGGACCTGCTGCACGGGGACCTCAGTCCCGCCAACCTGCTGCGCCGCGACAGCGACGGCCTGCCGGTGCCCCTCGATTTCGGCCTGGTGCGGGGCACCACCAGTGGCCCCGCCGGGGAGCGGCTGCTGGGGGCCACCCCGGGCTATGCCCCGCCGGAGCTGGCCAGGGGCGAACCGGCCCAGCCCTGGATGGATCTGCACGCCCTGGGGGTGGTGTCCCTGGTGCTGCTGAGCGGGGATGGGCCGGAGCGCCTGCTTGATCCGGCGACGATGCAATGGCGCTGGCCGGCAGCCCTGGAGCACGAGCCGGACCTGCAGCGCCTGCTGCAGCGCCTGCTCAGCCGCCACCCCGAGGAGCGCTTCGCGTCCGCCGGCCAGGCCCTGGTGGCCTTCCAGTCGCTGACGATGCCCGACAGCACGGGCCCGGTTCCCCGGGCCGACCGCACGGTGGTGCTGGTGCCCGAGGCCACCGCGCCGCCGCCGCCGGCCCCAGCCCCAGCTCCGGCATCCGAGTCGGCGCCGGTGTGGCGGCCGGCCGAGACCGCCGGTGAGGGCGGCGGGGCGATCGGCGCCGCCTCGCCGCCCCCGGCGCCGCGGGCGGAGCCCCAGCTGCCGCTGCGCGCGGCCCCCGCCGTCCCGGCGCCGCCGGCCCCCGTGGCCGTGATCGATAGCGTGCGGCGGCGCCACGAAGAACGGGAGGAGGAGGCCGAAGGGGGCTTCTGGCCGGTGCTGATCGCCCTGGTGCTGTCGGCGGTCGTGGGGACGGCGGTCGGCTGGTGGTGGCTGAGCCGCGGCAAGCTGGCCGCCCCGGCCCCCGGCGGCCAGAGCGAGCTGCCCAGCAGCCTGCCGCCCTCGGAGGTGGATCAGCGCCAGCAGCTGCTCAACCGCCTGCGGGCGATGCAGGTGGACCGGGCCTGGTTCCTGAGCCTGGTGGATGCGGCCCTGCTCGCCCAGTACCCCGAGCGCAACGGCCGCCTGCCCTCCGACGCCCTGGAGGACGCGCCGCTGCGGCGGGTGTGGAACGAACTGGCCGAGGAATGGCTGGCCCGGGTGGAGCAGCTGCCCCTGCCCCTGCGGCGCCGGCTGGGCAGCTTCAGCGCCGGCGACTGGGAGCAGCGCCAGGGCGGCTTCGTGCGCCAGGGGCTGAGCCCGGCGGTGCTGCGGGAGCTGGTGTCGGCCAGCGTCCAGAACCTGCTGCCGAGCCGCGCCTCCCAGGCGATCCCGCCCGAGCCGTTCCGCCAGATCTGGTACGCGGCCGCCGAAATGATGCTGGAGAACCTCCGGATCGAGCCGATCGAGGCCCCATCCGGCACCGCCCAGGTGCTGTCGGCCGAGGTGCCGGCCAGCGGGGCGCGCCTGTTCCCGATCCGCCTGCCCGCCGGCCACGGCCTCGCCCTCGGCGTCAGCGGCTCGCCGCTGCTGCAGATGAGCGTCTATGGGGCCGGGGGCACCCTGCTGGAGCCGCGGGGGCCGCTGCGGGTGGTCACCCTCGACGCCCAGAAGGGATCGCCGGTCCAGCTGCTCCTCACCAACGACGGCGTTGCCCCGGCCCTGATCCGCCTGTCGCTGCGGGCCGATCC
>CAZBMT010000094.1:2627-7674 GCA_964492645.1 uncultured Cyanobium sp.
TCAGAGCCGGGCGACGGCGGCCCGGGTCTCCTTGGCGATCTGCTTGTTCTTCTCGTCCGCGCGCTTGTCGTGCAGCTTGCGGCCCTTGCCCAGGCCGATGGTGAGCTTGATCCAGGAGCCCTTGAGGTGCAGGTTGAGGGGGATCAGGGTGAGGCCCTTCTGGTCGAGGGCGACGCGCAGCTTGTCGATCTCGCGGCGGTGGGCCAGCAGCTTGCGCACCCGCAGCGGCTCATGGTTGAAGAACCTGCCGGCGTGGCTGTGGGGGGAGATGTGGACGTTGTGCAGCTGCATCTCCCCGTTGCGGATGAGGCAGAAGCCATCGCGCAGGTTCACCTGGCCGGCCCGGATCGATTTCACCTCGGTGCCGAGCAGCTCGATGCCGGTCTCGAGGGTCTCGAGAATCTCGTACTGGTGCCGGGCCAGGCGGTTGTCGGCCAGCAGCCGGTTGGCCGGGTCGGCGCCCTTGGCGCCACCGCCCTTCCTGCCGGGCCCCTTCCCCATCGCCGCGTACCTGATCACCTGGGTGCTCCCCGACCCTAGGCAGCAGCCGGTACCCTCCAACCATGGCGATCATCTCTTCGGGCGGAACGGCCGCCGCTGGCCCCCCGGCCCCGCGTGCCGAGGCGACGCCGGCGCGGCTGGTCGATCCCGCTGCCCGGCCCGAGGAGGAGCCCCCCGTGCGGGAGGACGGCCTGCGTCCCCGCCGGCTGGATGACTACATCGGCCAGAGCGAGCTGAAGCAGGTGCTGCACATCGCCGTGGAGGCCACCCGCCGCCGCGAGGAGGCCCTCGACCACGTGCTGCTCCACGGCCCGCCGGGCCTGGGCAAGACCACCATGGCCCTGGTGCTGGCCGAGGAGCTGGGGGTGCGCTGCCGGATCACCAGCGCGCCCGCCCTTGAGCGCCCCCGTGACATCGTCGGCCTGCTGGTGAACCTGCAGCCCCGTGAGGTGCTGTTCATCGACGAAATCCACCGGCTGAATCGGGTGGCCGAAGAGATCCTTTACCCCGCCATGGAGGATTTCCGGCTCGATCTCACCGTCGGCAAGGGCACCACGGCCCGCACCCGCAGCCTGGAGGTGGCACCTTTCACCCTGGTGGGGGCCACCACCCGCGCCGGTGCGCTGAGTTCGCCGCTGCGGGACCGCTTCGGCCTGATCCAGCGGCTGGAGTTCTACGGCCTCGATGACCTCGAGGCGATCGTGGTGCGGGCGGCGGGCCTGCTGCAGCTGGCCCTGCAGCCCTGCGCCGCCCGGGAGGTGGCCCGCCGCTGCCGCGGCACGCCGCGCATCGCCAACCGGCTGCTGCGCCGGGTGCGGGATGTGGCGGCGGTGGGGGGCCATGGCCGGATCGATGCGGCGCTGGTGGCGGAGGCCCTCTCCCTGCACCGGGTGGACGGGCGCGGGCTGGATGCCAGCGACCGGCGCCTGCTGCAGCTGATGCTGGAGGCCTACGGCGGCGGGCCGGTGGGGCTGGAAACCCTGGCGGCGGGGCTGGGGGAGGATCCCGCCACGCTCGAGTCGGTGGTGGAGCCCTACCTGCTGCAGCTCGGCTTCCTGCAGCGCACCCCCCGGGGACGGATCGTCACCCCGGCTGGCCGCGCCCACCTCGATGGCGCGTCTGCGGAGGCGGCATGAGACGGCGCGCAGCGGCGGTGCTGGCCCTGCTGGTGCTGCTGGTGGGGCTGCTGGGCGGGCGCCCGGCACGAGCGGCGGCGTTGCCGGACCTGTTCGAGCAGGCCCTGGCCGCCAGCCGCGAGGGGCGCTTCGGCGAGGCCCTGCCCCTGTGGGACCGGGTGGTCGAGCTGGCGCCCGGGGACGCCTCGGCCTGGAGCAACCGCGGCAACGTGCAGCTGGCCCTCGGGGACGCCCGAGCCGCGATCGCTGACCAGGACCGGGCCATCGCCTTGGAGCCTGCCAGCGCCGACCCCCACCTCAACCGCGGCACCGCCGAGGAGGCCCTGGGCCTGTGGAGCGCCGCCGCTGGGGATTACCAGTGGATCCTGGAGCGGAATCCGGAGGATGCCTCCGCCCTCTACAACCTGGGCAACGTGCAGGGCTCCCGGGGCGACTGGCCGGCGGCCCGCCAGTGCTTCGAGGCGGCGGCCGCCGCCCGGCCGGGCTTCGCCATGGCCCGCTCCAGCGCCGCCCTGGCCGCCTTCCAGCTGGGGGACATCGCGGTGGCGGAGAAGCAGCTGCGCGACCTGATCCGCCGCTATCCCCTGTTCGCCGACGCCCGCGCCGGCCTCACGGCGCTGCTGTGGCGGCGGGGGGCCAGGGGCGAGGCCGAGAGCCACTGGGCCGCGGCCTCCGGCCTCGATCCCCGCTACCGGCAGGAAGAATGGCTGCTGCAGATACGGCGCTGGCCGCCCGTCCCCGTGCAGGCTCTGGCCCAGTTCCTGGCCCTGGCCTCCAGAACCACCCCCGTCCATGACGCCTCCCCCCCTGTCCCCCATGGCCCCGGCTGATGCCACCTGGGACGCCCTGGGGCTGGAGGCGACCCTGCAGACGCTGCTGCCGGAGCTGATCCAGATCCGCCGCCACATCCACCGCCACCCCGAGCTGAGCGGCCACGAACAGCAGACCGCCGCCCTTGTGGCCGGCGAACTGCGGCGCTGGGGCTGGGAGGTGCGCGAAGGGGTGGGCCGCACCGGGGTGGTGGCCGAGCTGGGGCCGGTGGGGGCGCCGCTGGTGGCCCTGCGGGCCGACATGGATGCCCTGCCGATCGAGGAGCGCACCGAGCTGCCCTATGCCTCCAGCCGCCAGGGGCTGATGCACGCCTGCGGCCACGACATCCACACCACCGTGGGCCTGGGGGTGGCGCGACTGCTGGCGGGCCTGACCGACCGGCTCGCGGCCCGGGTGCGGCTGCTGTTCCAGCCGGCGGAGGAGACCGCCGAGGGGGCGGCCTGGATGCGGGCCGACGGGGCGATGGAGGGGGTGCGGGCCCTGTTCGGGGTGCACGTGTTTCCGAGCCTGGAGGTGGGCACGGTGGGGGTCCGCAGCGGCAGCCTCACGGCCGCGGCGGGGGAGCTGGAGGTGGAGGTGCTGGGGGAAGGGGGCCACGGCGCCCGCCCGCACCAGAGCACCGATGCGATCTGGATCGCCGCCCGGGTGGTGAGCGGCCTGCAGGAGGCGATCAGCAGGCGGCTGGATCCTCTGCATCCGGTGGTGGTGAGCTTCGGGCTGATCGAGGGGGGCAAGGCCTTCAACGTGATCGCCGACCACGTGCGGCTGCTGGGCACGGTGCGCTGCCTGGATCTGGAGGTGCACTCCCAGCTGCCGGGCTGGATCGAGGACACCGTGCATGCCCTCTGCCAGGGCCATGGCGGCGAGGCCCGGGTGCATTACCGCTGCATTTCGCCGCCGGTGCACAACGATCCGGAGCTCACCCAGCTGGTGGCCGATTCGGCCGTTGCCCTGCTGGGCCGCTCCCGGGTGCAGTGGCTGGAGCAGCCGTCGCTGGGGGCCGAGGACTTCGCCCAGCTGCTGGAGGGCACCCGCGGCACCATGTTCCGCCTGGGGGTGGCCGGGCCGGGCGGCTGCACGCCGCTGCACAGCAACACCTTTCAGCCGGACGAGGGCTGCCTGGAGGTGGGGATCAAGGTGCTCACCCTCAGCCTGCTGCGCTGGATGGAGCGGCCGGTTTGAGCGGCCGTCGGCCCTCGCGCTTCCGGGCGGCGCTGCTGGCGCTCTCCTCGCCGCTGCTGATCCTGCTGGCCCTGCTGGTGCTGTTCACCCGCCAGGGGGCCGACCGGCTGCCGGCCGTGCCCGCTCTGGTGATCGGCGTCGGCCTGCTCACCACCAGCTGGATCCGGCGGCGGCGGCGCCGGGCCGAGCTGCTGCGGGCCCTGCGCCAGGGGCCCCCAGCCGGCGGCGAGCTGCGCCAAGGTGAAGGATCAACGCCCTGATCCCCGTGAGCGAGTCCACCCCCGATCTGGAAGCGGCGCGGCAGGCGATCGCCTCGGGCGATCCGAGCCGGGCCATGCCGGCCCTGGCGGGGCTGCGGGGGGTGGAGCCGGAGGCGGCGATCCCGCTGCTGCTGCTGGGGCTGGAGCAGACCACCTTCGTGATCCGTTCGCTGGCCTGCGCCGGGCTGGGGGTGAAGCGCAGCGAGGCGGGCTGGGCGGCCCTGGCGACGGCGGTGCGCCAGGACGAGGACGCCAACGTGCGCGCCGAGGCCGCCAACGCCCTGGCCAGCTACGGGGTGCAGCGGGCCTGGCCCCTGCTGCGTGATGCCTTCGTCGCCGACGACCAGTGGCTGGTGCGTTGCAGCATTCTCTCGGCCCTGGCGGAGCAGGACGCCATGCCGCCGGCCTGGCTGCTGGAACTGGCCCGGGAGGCGGTGGCCGATGCCGACGGCACCGTGCGGGCCGGTGGGGCCGAGATCCTGGGGCGGCTGGTGCGCGAGGGCCGGGGGCCGGAGGCGGCCCAGGCCCGCGAGGCCCTGGCGGCGCTGCAGGGCGACGGCGACCACCGGGTCACGGCCATTGCGTTGGACGGCCTGCAGGTCTGACGCCGGGGCCCGCGCCTGCGGGGGGTCGTGGGCGCCGGGGATGGGGTGGCACGTTGTTTCCCTGGTCTGTACAACCAGTGCAGAACCTGGATGCATGGTTACGGAGCCCTGTCCCCGTTCCTCCCTGTCCCTGCCCCCTTTCAACCTTGACGCCACCCCCAGCCAGCCTTGCTAGCTTCGGAAGGTCACTAGGGGTGCCCGGCGCAGGATCCACCGATCGCTTCGCCCAGGGCTGAGATCACACCCTCCGAACCTGATCCGGGTCATGCCGGCGCAGGGAAGTGCGGAAGCTCTCAGGCTGCGCCCCCCATACGGCCCCTTGTCCCTCTCCGGCACCCGCCGGCGGGCCGTTCCGTCCTCCGCCCCTCCCGTCATGCGCAGCGCCTGGATCCAGAAGCGTCGTGGTCAAGCCAACGTCACCCAGCTGCATTACGCCCGCCAGGGGGTGATCACCGAGGAGATGGCCCATGTGGCCAAACGGGAGAACCTGCCCGTGAGCCTGGTGATGGAGGAGGTGGCCCGGGGCCGCATG
>CAZBMT010000095.1:0-7672 GCA_964492645.1 uncultured Cyanobium sp.
TTGCCCGCCTGCAGCGGACGGCGGGGGGACCGGCCCGCCGTAACCGGCTCCGTGCCGATGAAGCGCTGCAGCACCTCAAGGTCGGCATCGTGGCCGAGGGCGATGGCCAGCCGCACCGCCTTCTGGGCCCAGGGCACCCGCCGCAGGGCCTCGAGACCGGCGGCGAAGTCATCGGTGGGCTGGCCATCGGAGATCAGCACCAGCACCGGCGGCAGGGCGCGCACTTCCATCGGCGGGGTCTGGAGCGCCGCCGCCACCAGCTGCAGGGCGGCCCCCATGGAGGTGATGCCGCCCGCCTGCAGATCGCGCCACTCCAGCTGATCCACCGGCGTTGGGGTCTCGATGTGCCAGGCGGCACGGTCGGCGAAGCTCACCGCCCGCACCAGCACCCGGGCCTCCGGGTTGTCCCGGGCGACCGCCGCCATGCCCGGCAGCGACTGGCGGATGGCCTGGTTGAGGGCCTGCATCTTGCCGGCGGCGGCCATGGAGCCGGAGCAGTCGCAGAGGTAGAGGAAATGGAGCGGCCGGTTGGCCAGCTTGACGTCGGGGAACGGCATCGCTCAGGCGGCGGGGGCTGGCGGGGTGGGGCGCTGCACGTTGATCGGACCCGCCGGGGTGAGGATCCGGGTGAGTGCCGCGAGGCTACAGCTCTCGCCAGGCCCCACCGGCCAGCGGCGGCCAGCGGCGGCCTCGGCGCTCCAGGCGGAGGCCGTGAGATTGCACAGCCCCAGCCGTCGGGGCTCCTGGGGATGGGCCACCACCCGGGCCAGCGGCCGCCGCAGATCCTCCCCGGCCAGGGCATCGAAGTGGTGGGGGTGCAGCTCGTTGTCCGGGGCGGCCAGCACCGGGCCCCGCGGCAGGGCCAGGGTGATCGGCGCCGGCAGGGGGCTGCCGCAGCTCCAGCAAAGCGCCGACGCGCCGGGGGCCTGGAAGTTCTCCTGGCCGCAGGCGGGGCAGAGGCGGCGTTGATCGAGGGTGCGGGCCAGCTCCTGCTTCCACTGGCCGGTGAGAGCGCGGCGCGAGGGCTGCTTCATGCCGCGGCAGAAGGTCTGCTCGAACAGGGCCTGGAGGGGGCGGGGATAGATGGGCCAGGTGATCAGGGCGGCCGCATGCTCGATCGGGTCGGGACGGTTGCGGGCGTCGACGGGGTCGAAGATGAACACCGGGTCCTCACCGCAGAGGCGCCGGCGGGCCGGTTCGTCGAGGCAGCGGATCGCCAGCTCCATCTGCCCCTTGAGGGGGTCGTGGCGGGTGAGCAGCCGGAACAGCAGCACCGCCAGGGAGAAGAGATCGCTGTCGGCCCCGGGCCGGGCCTGCCCCAGCAGGACTTCCGGGGCCATGAAGCCCGGGGTGCCCAGAACGGCGCCCGGCTCGGCGCCGTCCACCGCGACGTTGTCGTTGTCGCAGATGAGGATGGCGCCGCCGGCGGGCTCCAGGAAGAGGTTGCCCAGGGACACGTCCTTGTAGCAGAGACCCGCCAGGTGCAGGGCATGGAAGGCGTCGGCGAGGCCGAAGCAGGCCCGCAGCACCTGGCGCAGGCCGATCGCCAGCCGGCCGGCGGCATGCTCACTGGCCCCCACGTAGGCGGCGGGTCGCAGGGGCATCAGATAACCGAAGCTCTCCTCGCGGATGCGGATCAGGGGCCGGCTGGCGGGGCTGGCCCGCAGCAGGGCGATCGGCCAGAGGAAGGCGTCGTTCGGCGCGGTCGCGCGGATGCTGGCCGCCAGGCGCCGCTCCAGACCGGGATCGCGGGCGATGCAGGCGGGCAGGTACCACTTCAGGGCCAGCCGCTCCCCCTCCAGTTCCACCTCGTACACCTGGCCCTGGGTGCCGCCGCCGAGGCCGCGCACGATCCGCAGCGGTGCGGCCACACCCTCGAAGCCGAGGCTGGCGCCCTCCGGCAGGATCCAGTTCATGGCCGCCCCCCGGCGGGCGCCGCCGCCGCCATCGCCCGGCGGATGCCGTTGCGGTGGGCCAGGGCCGTCGGCAGGCTGTCGAAGCGGTGCCGGTAGGCCAGCCCGTCCTGGAGCGTCACCTCCAGCAGATGCTCCCAGCGGGAGCCCAGCACGATCCAGCCCGCCAGCGCCCCCACCTGCAGGGGCCAGAAGAGCCAGGGAAAGGGGAGCAGCAGCAGCCCGCCCAGGCAGAGCAGCAGCCACCAGCTGAAGGCCTGGGGATGGCGCCGGCGGCTGCGCACGTAGGCCGAACGGATCCGATCGAGGGGCAGGGAGCGGCCGGCGAAATCCAGCTGCCCGGCCACCGCCGTCGGCAGCGGGGGAGACGGCGGCCGCCCGCGGCTGGCGGCGGCGGGGACCGCCGGCGGGGCGCTGGCGGGCGGGCTGCCGCCGGCGCGGAACTGGAGCACCGGCCCGTTCAGGCCCAGGCGGATTTCATCGCCGTCGGAAAGGGTGCGGCAATCCTGGAGCCGGGCCCCCTCCAGCCAGGTGCCGTTGGCGCTGCCCTGGTCGCAGAGCAGCCACTGGCCCGCCCGGGTGCGCGACAGCCGCACCAGCGCATGGTGGCGGGAGACACCCCGGGCCTCGGCCAGGCAGAGGCCGCTGGCCGGATCGCGGCCGATGGTGAGGGGGGTGCGGGGATCCAGCGGCACGCTCCGGCCGGGATCGTCCCGCAGCACCAGGTGGGGGTGGGGGCTCATGGCGGATCGTCCACCGCACCGCCACGGCGGCCGAGACGGCGATCGGCCAGGAACCGGCCCCACCAGCCCACCGGTTCCCCCTCCCGCCAGGGAACGACCCGCCCGGGGAACAGAAGCGCCCAGCTGGCCAGCAGCAGGGCGACGAGCAGCAGCAGCAGCAGCAGCCAGCCTGGGATCGCCCCCAGCCAGGTGGCGGCGAAGCTGGCCCGCAACGCATACACCCCGATGGTCAGGGCGGTCCAGATGCGGAAGGGTGCCCATGGATCCCGGCGTTGCTCCACCTGGCCGGCCGCTCCGATCGCTGCGGGTAGCGTATGGGAGCAAGGCGGGCGGGCCGGGGATGGGGGGGACGACGGAGCAGGCGTCGCCGGGCGGGATAACAACATCCGGCACCGCCCCCAGCACCGCTGCTGACGCCGTCCCAGCCACCGACTCCCCCAGCGCTCCGGCCGGGGCCGCCGGCTGGGGCGCCCTCTGGCGGGCCCTGAGGTCCCCCTCGGCGGGCGCCCGTCGCCGGGACCTGACGGCGGCCCTGGCGGGGCTTCGGCACCATGGCGCCTGGCTGGAGCTCTGGATCGGCGGCCAGTGCCGCCGGCGGCTTCCCTTGGAGGGGGGGCGCTACCGCATCGGCCGGGATCCCCTGTGCGAACTGCGGGCCGACGCCACCGGCGTCAGCCGGGTGCACGCCATCGTCGAGCAGGAGCGGCCCGGGGATCGGGACTACGGGGCCGAGGACTTCGGCTCCGCCAACGGGCTGTTCCACCGGGACCGCCGCATCCGCGCCATCCGCCTGCGGGACGGGGACCGGCTCCAGCTCGGCTCGCCGCTCAAGGGGGAGGCGCCAACCCTGGTGTACCGCCATCCCCGCAGCCCCCTTGGGCAGCTGGTGCACTGGGGCGCCATCGGCGCCCTGGTGGGTTCGGGCCTCGCCCTGGGGGGCCTGCTGCTGGCCACCACCGTCGCCGGCGGCTCCTCGATCCGCGCGGTGGGCGGACCGGTGAAGGTGTTCTCCACCGACGGCCGCCAGATCGACGCGGCCGAGGGCTCCTCCACGGCCCTGCCGAGCCTGGCCGACTACCCGCTGCACCTGCGCCAGGCCCTGATCGCCTCGGAGGATTCGCGCTTCGGCTGGAACAGCGGCATCGACCTGTTCGGCACCCTGCGCTCCCTGGTGCAGGGCACCGGCGGCGGCAGCGGCCTCACCCAGCAGGTGGCCCGCATGGTCTACCCGGCCGTGGGCACCGACGTGTCGGTGGCCCGCAAGCTGCGGGAGCTGTGGGTGGCCTGGCAGCTGGAGGCGGGCTTCAGCAAGAACCGCATCCTCAAGATGTACCTCGACCGGGCCTACCTGGGCCTGGGGGCGGAGGGCTTCGAGCAGGCGGCCCAGCTCTACTTCCGCAAATCGGCCAGCGCCCTGGACGTGGCCGAGTCGGCCTTCCTGGTGGGCCTGCTGCCGAGCCCCAACAGCTACAGCCCCTGCAACCGGGAGAACCCCACCTGGGGCCGGGAGCGCCGCGACCTGGTGCTGGGACGGATGCACGCCGAGGGATACCTCTCCGACCAGGCGCTGATCGACGCCCGCCGGCGACCGCTCAACATCGACCCCTCCGCCTGCCGCGCCTCCACCTATTCCAGCTACCCCTTCTTCAGCGACTACGTGATCGGCGAGCTGGAGGGACGGCGCTTCGCCCTCGACCTCAGCAGCCCGGAGGCGCGGGGCAACTATGCGGTGATCAGCAGCATCGATCCACGTGTGCAGGCCATCGCCCAGAAGCAGCTGAAGGCGTTCCTCGAGGGGCCGGGGGGCCGGGCCGGACTCACCCAGGGCGCCCTGATCTCGATCGACTACGCCACCGGCGCGATCCTGGCCTACGTCGGCGGCGGCGACTACAGCCGCTCCAGCTTCGATCGGGTGCAGGCCCTGCGTCAGCCCGGATCCACCTTCAAGCTGTTCGCCTTCCTGGCGGCCCTGGAGGCGGGGGCCAAACCCGGCGATGCCGTCTCCTGCGCTCCTCTCTCGTATGTGGCCGGCTGCCGGGGCGGGGGTGGCAGCACCAGCGTGGCGGCGGGCTTCGCCAGCTCCGAGAACGTGGTGGCCCTGCGGCTGGCCCAGCAGGCCGGCCTGAACAAGGTGGTGGCCAAGGCCCGCCAGCTGGGCATCAGCACGCCGATGGAGGAGAGCTTCTCGATGGTGCTGGGCGGCAAGGAGACCTTCCTCTACGAGCTGGCCCGGGCCTATGCGGTGGTGGCCAACGGCGGCCGCTCGGTGCCCCTGCATGGCGTGACGCGCATCTACGACCTGGGCGTCTGCGGCTCGGTGCGCACCCTGGCCACCTGTCCAGCCGCCGGTGTCACCACGCCGATCGGCGAGCGGCCCCAGCAGCTGATCGAGCCGGCGCTGGCCGTCGAGATGGATGCCCTGCTGCGGGGGGTGGTGAGCGGCGGCACCGGCCGCGCCGCCGGAGTGGTGGCCGATGCCCGCGGCAAGACGGGCACCACCGACAACGGCGTCGACGTGCTGTTCGTGGGCTATTCCCCCTCCAGCCGCATCCTCACCGGCATCTGGATGGGCAACGACGACAACCGCCCCGCCCAGGCCGCCTCCGGAGCCCTGGTGGCCCAGCTCTGGGGGCAGTACATGCGCGCCCTGGCGGGCTGAGCCACCCACACGGGCACCTCAGCCCGGTCCGCCCAGGCCCCTGGCCAGTTCCTGGGCGCGGGTCACCAGCCCCCAGGCCATGCCCGCCAGGGTTCCCCAGCACCAGGGGCTGCTCAGCAGCCGGGCCGCCACGGTGCTGGTGTCCCGGGGATCACGGCGGGGCAGCTGCCAGCCCAGCTGGAGTCCCCCGTAGACCACCAGCAGCACCCAGGCGGGGATGTCCACAGCCCCCACCACGAAGGGATGGACCTTCCAGTGCAGAAGGCTGAGGGTGCAGGCCAGGGCGATCAGGGCGGCGATCGGCCCGGAGGCGCCGTCCCAAGCCCGCAGCACCCGGGCCCGGCGGGCCACCAGCACCGCCGGCACCGTTGTGGCCAGGGCGGTGAGGGCGTAGCGCAGCAGCAGTGAGGAGAGCGGCAGCGGCGAGCCGCCCAGCACGATCGCCAGGACCCCCAGGTTGAGCAGGGCCTCCCGGTCGGCGGCATGGATCCAGGGGGCCGTGATCCAGCACCAGGCGCGGCGGGGGTCGCCGCCGGCTTCCGGAGTGAGGGGCCAGCGGCGACGCAGGGGCTTCAGAGGGCCGAGGGCCAGGACCTGGACCAGGGCCAGCGCCGCCACCAGCACGAGGCCGCTGCTCCAGCCCCAGGGATCGAAGAACCACTGCTCCAGCTCCCCGCCGGCCCAGAACAGCACCGGGGCCGAGGCGGCGGCCACGGCCACCCCCGGGCCAAGGGGCCGCAGGCTTTCGAGCCGGCCCGGGGGAGCGGGCAGGGCGGCGGCAGGGGAGCCAGCCGCCGGCGGTTCAGCACCGGAACCGGTGGGGGCCAAACCGGAGCAGGCCTCCACCAGATCAAGCAGTTCGGCCAGGGGGCCGGGCGCATAGATCCCGGCCAGATGACGGCTGAGGGCGGCGAGGGCGCTGCGCTGAGGCCCACCCTGGAGCTGCAGCACCCGCTGGAACAGGGGCTGGCTGGCCAGGTCCCGGACGGGACCGCGCAGACTCTCCTCCGCCCCGAGGGCATCGATCAGGCGGTTGGCCAGCGCCTGCGGCTTGTCCAGGCTGACGACGCCGGTGGAGATCCACTCCCGCAGCTGCAGACCCAGCTCCCTTCCCTTGCCCATGGCCGCGGGGTCCCCCCCGCCCGCAGGGGGGCGATCAGGCGCCTTTGCTGGCCAGAAGACGGGCGCGGGCGCGGGCCAGGGCCTGCTGGGCCTTCACCTTCTCGGGGCTGGGCTCGGAACCTTCCAGGGCCGAGGCAGCCTGCTGGGCCGCCTCGAACTCGCTCTGGGCGGCGGCGGCATCGATGCGGCTGCCCAGCTCGGCTCCGTTGACGAGCACGGTGACCTCATTGGCCACCACCTCGGCGAAGCCCCCCATCAGGGCGATCGACTGCCAGTTGGCCCCTTCCCGCACCCGCAGCACACCGCTGTCGAGGGCGGTGAGCATGGAGACGTGGCCGGTGAGGATGCCGAGCTGGCCGGTGGTGCCGGGCAGGATCACTTCGTCGGCGGTGCCGTCGAAGACGCTCTGATCGGGGGCGAGGACGCGCAGGGTGAGGGTCATGGGGTTTCCCGGATCAGGACTTGGCGTCGGCGAGGATCTTGGCGGCCTTGGCCTTCACCTGATCGATGTTGCCCACCAGGTAGAAGGCGGCTTCCGGCAGGTCGTCGAGCTCGCCGGAGAGGATCATGTTGAAGCCCTTGATGGTGTCCTCGAGCTTCACGTACTCACCGGACTGGCCGGTGAAGATCTCGGCCACGAAGAACGGCTGGGAGAGGAACTTCTCGATCTTGCGGGCGCGGTCGACAGTGCGGCGGTCGTCCTCGGAGAGTTCATCGAGGCCCAGGATCGCGATGATGTCCTGCAGTTCCTTGTAGCGCTGCAGGGTGGACTGCACGGCCCGGGCGGTGCGGTAGTGCTCGTCGCCCACGACGGCGGGCTGGAGCATGGTGCTGGTGGAATCGAGGGGATCCACCGCCGGGTAGATGCCCTTGGAGGCCAGACCGCGGCTCAGCACGGTGGTGGCGTCGAGGTGGGCGAAGGTGGTGGCGGGGGCCGGGTCGGTGAGGTCGTCAGCGGGGACGTAGACGGCCTGGATCGAAGTGATCGAACCCTCCAGGGTGGAGGTGATGCGCTCCTGCAGCTCACCCACGTCGGTGCCGAGGGTGGGCTGGTAGCCCACGGCCGAGGGCATGCGGCCCAGCAGGGCGCTCACCTCGGAGCCGGCCTGCACGAAGCGGAAGATGTTGTCGATGAACAGCAGCACGTCCTGCTTGTTCACGTCACGGAAGTGCTCGGCCATGGTGAGCGCCGACAGACCCACGCGCATGCGGGCGCCGGGGGGCTCGTTCATCTG
>CAZBMT010000096.1:0-7653 GCA_964492645.1 uncultured Cyanobium sp.
GGCCTGCGGGACGCCGAAAGCCTGCTCGACCAGCTCAGCCTTCTGCCGCCACCGATCAGCGCCGATGCGGTCTGGGACCTGCTGGGGGCGGTGCCGGAGGTGGAACTGCTGCAGCTGGCCGAGGCCATGGCGGCGGCGGATCCCCTGCGGGTCGTGGAGGGCTGCCGCGCACTGCTGGACCGGGGGCGGGAACCGGCCGCCATGCTGCAGGGGCTGGTCAGCCTGCTGCGGGATCTGCTGCTGGCGGGGGTGGCACCCGAGCGGCTGGAGCTCACGAGCGTGACACCCGAGCTGCGGCCGCGGCTGCCGGAGGTGGCGCACCGCATCGGCAAGGACCGCCTGCTGCGGTGGCAGTCCCAGCTCAAGGGCAGCGAGCAGCAACTGCGCCACAGCGTCCAGCCGCGGCTGTGGCTGGAGGTGCTGCTGCTGGGCCTGCTGGCCGAGCCGGCCGCCGTGGCCGCCATCCCCGCCGCCGCACTCGCCGCGGCCCCTGCGTCGTCGGTGGCGGTCGTCCCGGCATCGCCCCTGCCAACCCCGGTGCCGGCAGACGCCCCACCCCTTCCACCCGAAGCCGAGCCAGCCCCGACGGGGGCACCGCCCGCCGGCGAGGACCTGACCGAACTCTGGCAGCAGATCCTGGCCGGACTGGAACTCCCCTCCACCCGGATGCTTCTCTCTCAGCAGGCCCAACTGGTGCGGCTGGACGATCGCCGCGCGGTGGTGCGGGTGGCCGGCACCTGGATGGCCATGGTGCAGAGCCGTCTGCCCCTTCTGGAGAAATCCGTAGCCAGCGCGCTGGGAAGCCCGCGCCAGCTGACCCTGGAGGCGGGTGGATCGGAACCACCCCCAAAGCCACAGCCTCCGCCCAAGGCTCCCATGCCCCTCGACCGGCGTGAATCGCCATCGCCGAGGCCTCAGCCCGGCCTGCAGACGGAGGGTCCTCCTTCCGAGCCCCATCCCGGCGATGGCGGACTGCCAGCCATCACCATCACACCCCAGAAAAAGGAACGGGCACCCGTCTCCCGGGAACCCCTGGACGACGTGATCAAGGCCGAAACGTCCTCTCGCGTCCATGGCCCATCACCCCTTCACGAGAAGGCGCGCAATCTTGCGGACTTTTTCAATGGTGAAGTGATTGAAGACTTTGAAGATGTCCCTTGACCAACGCCGGGACAAGAACCTACGGATCCTGGAAGCGTCTTCCCTGTGACTTCCATCGGATCCCACAGGTACTCCACCATCAGCAGTCGAATCGTCTCCAGCAATGAGCACAAAACTCGACAGACATGAAACATAGAGGCGTGGCCGCCCGCCCTTTTCAATCGAAGCGGCTGCCGCACTGCCATGAACGCGATAGCCGACAAGTGGCTTGCCAGGATAGAAGGAGTAGCCCTTTGCCGCCAGCAATGACCAACACAGCCAGTCCCCATACTGAGACAGCTGAACGCAGGCGAACGGAATGCCCCTGAGCGATGACGAGCGCACGATGACCGAAGAATTACAGATGCTGTTTCTGACCAGATAATCATTCAGGGAGCGCCGTCGATAGGGCCTGGCAGGATTTCAGGAAAAGGACGACTCACAATATACGCTCTTGTGAAGGTCACCGATGACCCGAACACCGGGGTGGCAGAGCACAACCTCAGGGCTGGCATCCATGACCTTGACCTGCGAATCAATCTTTTCCGACATAAAGACATCATCGGCATCAAGGAAGGCCAGGTACCGACCCACCGAAGCGCTGAAGCCCAGATACCTCAATGCGCTGGCTCTGCGGTTGGCACGTCCAGGGTGAGAGAGAATCTTCAGGGACGGGAACTCGGCTTCCCTCAGCCGACCCAGCTCTTTCCAAGATCCATCCGTTGACCCGTCATCAACAGCAATCACCTCAACCGATAAGCCCGGCGAGCAGCGGACAGATCTGATCGCCTCCCCTACGAAGTTGCTTGCGTTGAAGCACGGGAAGACGACCGAAACATCAACGCCTCAAATCGGGCGTCCATCCTTGATTGCAGGGCCGGATTCAGGCGGGGCGCTCATGAACCATCCTGAGAAACGACGGCGTCGACGGATTTCCTCACACTGCGGTGCCTGGGTGGATGTGAAACATCCGCTCAGCCAACCTCGGAAACCAGCTCTGACTGCCCATCGGTTTCCTCGGATGGGCCTCCATCCTCCAGGGAGGGTTCCGTTGGTTCGGCACCCAGGTGCAGCGTCTTGACCCAGATCAGCTTCTTGGGCAGCAGGGCCATCTTCAGGGTGACCCAGGGGATCACCAGGAACCAGTGGACCAGGTAGACGATGCCCAGGCCGGCGCTGAAGGGATTCATGGCCGGCAGGGGGGGTCCCTCCGAAGGCCGGCGGCAGCCCGTGGCGATCGCCAGGCCCGAGAGGGCCAGGGCCACGATCGAGAACGGCCACATGGTGGGGGCCGTTCGGGTGAGCAGGGTGCCGATCAGGTCGGCGCTCGCCACCACCGGCAGCACGTACTGCAGCAGGAAGAAGCAGGTGAGATCGAGTTTCTGGCTGAACCCCAGCCGGTCGGACACGAGACCGGGGCCGTAATCGAAGAAGCGCTGCAGGCCCCCCTCGGCCCAGCGCTGGCGCTGGCGCCACAGGGCCGGCAGGGTCAGCACCGCCTCCTCCTGCACCGGGGGATCCCAGAGCACCCCGATCGGCAGGCCTTGGAGCAGCAGACGGAAGCTCAGGTCGAGGTCGTCCGTCACCGTGTCCTCGTTGAAGCCCCCGACCTTCAGGAGCGCCTCCCGGGACAGCAGCTGGCCGTTGCCCCGGAGTTCGGCTACCCCGCCGTTGGCCAGACGCCCCTCCTGGATCATGGCGTCGAAGGCCATCTCCATCGCCTGGGCGGTGGTGAGCAGGTTGCTCTCGGCATTGGCCACCGCCTTGCGCAGCTGCACCGCCGCCCAGCCGCCGGCCTCCGCCCAGGGGATGAGGCGCTCCAGCACATCCGGCTGCAGGTCGGCATCGGCATCGAGCACGAGCATCCAGCGGCCGGCCAGTTGCTGCAGCACCAGATTCAGGGCCCCCGACTTGCCGCCGCCCGCATCCCTGGGCCGGCTCAGCACCCGCAGGAAGGGATGCCGTCCCTGGAGCTCGGCCAGCAGCTCGGGAGTGCGGTCGTCGCTGCCGTCATCGACCACCCACAGGGCCAGCTGGCCCTCCGGCCAGCGCAGGGCGGCGATGCGCTCCACCAGCCGGGCGATCACCGCCTGCTCGTCGCGGGCGGCGACCACCACATCGACGGCCGGGCAGGTCGCCGCCTCGATCGCCGCCGAGGCTACCGGCGCCGGCGCTTCACTGGGGCGTCCGCGGAAGGCCTGCAGCAGCACGGTCCGCAGGCTGTAGCCCCCGAGCAGGGTCGCCAGCGTGAGGGCCGGCACCAGGCTGCGGCCGGGGGGCAACCAGTGGGGGGCGATCCCCACCAGGCCGCAGAAGGCGAGGAACAGGGCCGCCTTGGCACGGCGGCGATCGCTGTCACTGCCGCCGGCAGCCATGGTGAACCTCATCTAGGCGGAGACTCTAGGGGGAATCGCCGCCGGCACCCAGGGGCTGGAGGGAGGTGCCGGGGTAGTAGTGCGCCAGGATCCGCCGCGCACTCCAGCCGCGACCGGCCAGATCGATCGCCCCCGCCTGGGAGAGGCCGGCCCCGTGGCCGAAGCCGCCGCCGTCCAGCTGCCAGACCCCCTCCCCGGCCGGCCGCAGCGTGAACAGGGTGCTGGGCAGGGTGCGCAGGCTGCGGCGGATCGCATCCAGCCGCAGCACCGTGCGGCCCGCGGTTCCCTGCACCTCGAGGGCCAGCACCCGGCCGCTGGGACCCCGGGCCAGCACCTTCAGGGCGGTGGGCCGCCCCACCGCCCGCTCCGGCCCGAGGGCGGCGGCGACCTGGGCGGCCGTCAGCCTCCGCTGCCAGCGGAAGACAGGATGGTCGGCCCCCCAGGCCGCCTGGCCGTCCCGCAGCAGCGTCGGCAGAGCCGCGGCCGCCAGGGGCACCGGGAAGCTGGCCTGGAAGGGGGCCGGGCCGTCGGGGAAGGGGTTCAGGTAGGGAACCGGTGGCCCGTTCCAGGCCTCCTGGAAGGCGGCGCTGATGCCGCCGTTGCTGGCGTGGTAGACGGCGTGGATCGGCCCATCCGCCGCCATCAGCACGGCCAGCCGGGTGGCGGCGATGGCCCGGCGCACGGCGGCGCCGGCATCGCGCGGGTCGCTGTACACCTGGCACTGGGTGTCGGCGCAGAGGTGGTAGCCATCCGCCGCGAAGCGGTGCTGGTTGCGTACCGCCCAGGTGCGGGCCAGCACGGCCTGGGCCTCGAGGGCCGCCGCCGGCACCCCGGCTCCGATCTCATGGGGCACCACCCCCTCCAGGTAGCGCTCCAGGGGGACCTGCTCCACCAGGCTCCAGCCGCCGTGGGCGTCACTCAGCAGCTGGAAGGGGCCGGCGTAGACCCCCCGGTCCCAGAGCAGCCCCCCGGGGGCCTCGATCCGGATCGGCCCGGCCAGGAGCACCCCCCCCTGGGCCCGGCGCAACTCCAGGCCGACCCGCTCGCTGACCGTCCGCTCGTAGCTCCACAGCCGCAGGCCCTCGGGCAGCCCGGCCGGATCCGGGGCGCCGACCGGTGCCCACACCTCCCAGTCACGGGGCCGGGCGATCACGGCCGCCACCCCCATCGAACGCCACAGCCCCGCCGCCTGCTCGGCGCTCTCGAAGCTGGCGAACGGACCGAGCACCCGGCGCCGCAGCGTCACAGGCCCGGGCAGCAGCTCCCGCCGCCAGTGCAGCGCCAGGGAGGGCGCCTGGAAGCGCTGGCCATTGGCGTCGATCAGGGTGAGCATCCCGCCGTTGCCGCTCAGGCGCAGGGGCGGGGCGGCCGCGGCCTCTCCTGGCGCCGGACCGAGGCGGGCGGCCAGGGCCACCGCCAGCACCGGATGGGCCGCCGTGACCGGCTTCGGCGGGGCCACCGGCCAGTGCATCGGGCTGCCCGACTCGGAGGCCGGGGCCTCTGGAGGCGGTGGCGGCGACAGGGCGGGCGGCCCCTGCTCGGCCCGGCAGCCGACCGGAAACAGGAGTGCCGCCCCCAGGAGCAGCCGGGGCAGGACACGGGGACGCAGGGGCATCGACGGGGCGGGGGGGTTGGAGGAGGGTTCACCCGCGTCGTAGTGTGCTTGTTTGTGCCTGCGCCTACCGAGATGCCGAAGCTCAAGACCCGCAAAGCGGCCGCCAAGCGGTTCAAGGCCACCGGCACCGGCAAGTTCATGCGCCGGCGTGCCTTCCTCAACCACCTGCTCGATCACAAGAGCCCCAAGCGCAAGCGCTACCTGGGGACGATGGCGGTGGTCGATGAGCGCGACCACGACAACGTGGCCCGGATGCTGCCCTACGCCGGCTGAGTCCGGCCAGGCTCCTTTCGGAGCCTCCGCCTTGCCGTTTTCCCACTCCGTTTTCCACCCCAAGCTCACCTCCCATGGCCCGCGTCAAGAGGGGCAACGTCGCCCGCAAACGCCGCAACAAGATCCTTCGTCTCGCCCGCGGCTTCCAGGGGAGCAACGGCAGCCTTTTCCGTACCGCCAACCAGCGGGTCATGAAGGCCCTCTGCAACGCCTACCGCGACCGTCGTCGCCGCAAGCGTGATTTCCGCCGGCTCTGGATTGCCCGGATCAACGCTGCCGCCCGCCTGAACGGCCTCAGCTACAGCAAGCTGATCGGCGGTCTCAAGCGGGCCGACGTGCGCCTGAACCGCAAGATGCTGGCCCAGCTGGCCGTGGCCGATCCGGCCAGCTTCACCGCCGTGGCCACCGCGGCGGGCCACTGACGCCGTTCCCCCAGCACCGACCGTCCGGCCGGACACGATGACCGATCTGCTGCCCCAGGCCTACCTGCTCGGCCTGATCGCCCTTCTGGGCGTGGTCGCCATCGTGGTCGGCCGCCAGATCCTGCGGGTGCGTCGGGATGAGCTCGCCCTGGCCCGCCTCGGCGGCAACGACAAGGCCGGTGGCGGTCCCAGGGATGCCTCCACCCTCTACGAGCTGGCCTCGGTGCAGCTGCGCAAGCGGCTCTACGCCGAGGCCCAGGGCAACCTCAAGCAGGCCCTGAAGCTGGCCGAGGCGGAGAACGCTCCGGCCGAGGCGCGGGCCCTGATGGAGAACGCCCTCGGCTTCACCCTGGCGGCCCAGAACAACTACAGCGCCGCCGTGCGCCACTACCGGGCCGCCCTGCGAGCCAAGGCCGAGTACCCGGTGGCCCTCAACAACCTCGCCTTTGCCCTCGAAAAGCAGTCGAAGGCCGATGAGGCCCGCAGCCTCTACCAGAAGGTGCTGGAGCTGGAGGCCACCAACAGGACGGCGCTCAAGCGGCTCTCGATCCTCGAGAGGCGCAGCGGCCGGAAGGCGGGCGAGAACGGCAAGGCTTCCTGAGGGGTTGGGTGATCACCAGAGGCCACGCACCGGGGCGGGCTCGCCGGCGGCGGGGGCCGCCTGGGCGGTGCGCTCAGGGACCATCTGGAGTCGCCCGCCGGGGGTAGTGAGCCGGGGCGCCCACCAGCCGCTCAGGGACAGACCCTGCACGCTCTGGAAGACGCCACCGGGCTCCAGGGCGCCGCCGATCGGGTCCCCCAGCACCAGCAGGTCGAGCTGGTCCGACTTGGCATTGAGGTTCCCCTGCACCGGCGATTCAACCCCGCCGATGGCCATCGCACCACGCAGGTCCACCATCTGGCCGATCGGGGTGGCCCCATCGATCCGCAGCTGGACGGGCACGGCGGGCCCGCCGCTGAACGACTGGTAGCGACCGCTCCAGCGGCGGGGCATCTGCTCGGCGATCAGCCGGGCCCGGGCGATCGGATCGAAGGTCTCCACTTCTCCGTCGGTGCCGCCGTCCTGGTCGATGGCGCGGATCTCGGGGGCGGTGAAGGGGACGAATCCATCGGCCGGCATGGGGCTGGCGGCAAGCACCGGGCTGGCGGCGAGCAGCAGGGGCACGGCGGCCAGAGGCACCGGCATGGTGTGGGTCTCACAGGCAGAAGGCAGACTAATCGGGATGCGCCCGTCCGCCTCAGGCCCCCGACCTTGACCGCCATCGCCCCTGTGACCTCCCGCGACGATCTGGTGATCGCCGGCCGCCGCTTCCGCAGCCGCCTGATGACCGGCACCGGCAAGTACCCGAGCCTGGAGGCCATGCAGGCCAGCCTGGAGGCCAGCGGCTGCGAGATCGTCACCGTGGCGGTGCGGCGGGTGCAGAGTGGCGCCCCGGGCCACGGCGGCCTGATGGAGGCGATCGACTGGAGCCGGATCTGGATGCTGCCCAACACGGCCGGCTGCGCCACCGCCGAGGAGGCCGTGCGGGTGGCCCGGCTGGGCCGGGAGCTGGCGCGCCTGGCGGGCCAGGAGGACAACAACTTCGTCAAGCTGGAGGTGATCCCCGACGCCTGCCACCTGCTGCCGGATCCCTTCGGCACCCTCGAGGCCGCCGAGCAGCTGGTGAAGGAGGGCTTCGCCGTGCTGCCCTATATCAACGCCGATCCCCTGCTGGCCAGGCGGCTTGAGGAGGCCGGCTGCGCCACGGTGATGCCGCTGGGGTCGCCGATCGGCTCGGGCCAGGGCATCCGCAACGCCGCCAACATCGCCCTGATCATCGAGAACGCC
>CAZBMT010000097.1:0-3442 GCA_964492645.1 uncultured Cyanobium sp.
GGTGGCGATCGGCGGCACGATCTTCACCGACATCGCCGCCCTGGTGGTGCTGGCCCTCTGCGTCAGCCTGGGGCGGGGCCAGCTCAGCCCCGAAGGGGTGGTGGGGCTGCTGCTCAAGGTGGCCGTCTATGCCGTCGCCGTCCTGCTGCTGATCCGCTGGCTGGGCCGGGGGCTGATCCGCCGCAGCGTCGACGGCGACAGCCGCCTGTTCGTGGCGGTGCTGCTGGCCCTGTTCCTGGCGGCGGTGGGGGCGGAACTGGCCGGCGTGGAGAAGATTGTCGGCGCCTTCCTCGCCGGCCTGGCGGTGAACGGCGTACTGCCGGACGGCCGTGTCAAGGAGCAGGTGGTGGTGGTGGGGGCGAGCCTGTTCATCCCCCTGTTCTTCATCGATCTGGGCCTGCTGCTCGATGTGCCGGTGTTCCTGAGCACCATGACGGGCTCCGCCTTCGCCATCGCCCTGATCCTGAGCCTGATCGCCAGCAAGGGGCTGGCCTCCTGGTGGTCGGGTCTGCTCTACCGCTACGACGGGCCCCAGATGCTCACCCTCTGGTCACTGTCGCTGCCCCAGGTGGCGGCGACCCTGGCCGCCACCTATGTGGGCTTCCGCCAGGGGCTGCTGGATGGGCGGATGCTCAACAGCGTGCTGGCCATGATGGTGGTGACGGCGACCCTGGGGCCGATCCTGACCACGGTGGCGATGACCCGGATGGCCAGCCGCCGCTCCCGTGACCTGAGCCTGCAGGAGAGCGGCCAGCTGGCCCTGGTGCGGCGGTCCCTGCGGGTGCTGGTGCCGATCAGCGACGCCCGCAGCGAGGACTTCCTGCTGGCGCTGGCCGGGCGGCTGATCGATGGCGAGGCGGGCCACCAGGGTTCGGTGCTGCCCCTGGCGGTGGTGTCGCCGCGGCAGGCCGGGGCGGGCCGCGGGCCCCACCCCGTCGTGCACCGGGCCCTGGCCGAGGGGCGCCAGCTGCTGGAGCGGGCCGATGTGCGCACCGCCGCGGCGGGGGTGCCCAGCCGCTCCCTGCTGCGGGTCGACAACGACATCCCCGGCGGCATCGCCCGCACGGCCCTCGAGCAGGGGGCCGACCTGGTGGTGGTTGGGGTGGCACCCGGCCCCCGGCTGGGGCGCTGGCTGTTCGGCGATCTGGTGGCCGCCATCTGCCGTCAGGCCCACTGCCCGGTGGTGATGGCCCGGCTGCGGGAGGATCCGGCCGGCTTCCGGCGGCTGCTCGTGCCGGTGAAGGACCTCTCCGCCGGCGCCCTGGAACAGTTCCAGCTGGCGGAGCGGCTGCTGAGCGCCTGCCCGCCCGGGGAGGGGGCCGCCATCACCCTGCTGCACGTGCATGAACCCTGGCTGGCCCAGGCGGAGCGCGACCGGCTGACCCGCCAGCTCCAGGCCTGGGTCCCTTCCCCCGCCAGGCCCGCCGGGGCCGTGCCGGTCACCGTGGAGCTCCTGGCCGACCCGAACGTGGCCGACGCGATCGAGCGCGTCAGCGAGAGCCACGATCTGGTGATCCTGCGCTCCCTGCGGCGCCTGGTGGAGGGCCTGCCGATTCCCGCCAGCGACCAGGCCACCGGGCTGCTGCGGCGGCTGGGCTGCTCGGTCCTGGTGATCAGCGATCCACTCCACTGACCCCTGCACTGATCAGGGGCCATGACTAGACAGAGGGGAGACCCCCAGCTCCCATGCCCTACAGCCACCTTCTGGTGCCCAGCGACGGCTCCGACCTCTCGATGCAGGCCGTGCGCCATGCCGTGGCCCTGGCCGCAGCCCTCGGGGCCCGCATCACCTTCTTCCATGCCCAGGCCAGCGTGCCGGTGCAGGTGGTGGGGCTCGGCGAGATGCTCGATGCCTCCACCATGGAGGCCCTGATGAGCGCCAGTCGCAAGGACGTGGAGCGCATCCTGGAGGAATCCCTGGCGGTGGCCCGGCAGGCCGGCGTCAACGCCGATGCCGAGAAGGTGATGAGCGACCTGCCCCACCAGGCCATCGTCGAGGCCGCCAGCCGATTGGGGTGCGATCTGATCCTGATGGCCTCCCACGGCCGCCGCGGCCTGGTGGGGATGCTGATCGGCAGCGAGACCCAGCGGGTGCTGGTCCAGTCCCCCTGTCCGGTCCTGGTCTACCGATGAGTGCCCTCGCCTCCGGTGGGGGCGACGGCGCCTCCGATCGGGCCTACGACATCCTGCGCTCCCAGCACCAGCCGCTGGCGGCGCTGTTCTCCCCCCGCAGCGTGGCGGTGATCGGGGCCTCCGACCGACCGGGCAGCGTCGGCCGGGGGGTGCTGTGGAACCTGATCAGCCATCCCTTCGGAGGCACCGTCTACCCCGTCAATCCGAAGCGCGCCAGTGTGCTGGGGATCCGGGCCTACGCCACCGTGGCGGAGGTGCCCGAAGCGGTGGATCTGGCGGTGATCGCCACCCCGGCCGCCACGGTGCCCGGGTTGATCGAGGCCTGCGCGGCGGCGGGGGTGAGGGGGGTGATCGTGCTTTCGGCTGGCTTCCGGGAGATCGGCGCCGCCGGCATCGCCCTGGAGGCCCGCATCCGCGATGGCCTGCGCCGTTCCGGCATGCGGCTGGTCGGCCCCAACTGCCTGGGGCTGATGAATCCCCGCACCGGCCTCAACGCCACCTTCGCCGGCACCATCGCCCGACCCGGCCACGTGGGCTTCCTGAGCCAGTCGGGGGCGATCTGCACCGCCGTCCTCGACTGGAGCCTGCAGGAGAACGTGGGCTTCAGCGCCTTCGTCTCGATGGGCTCGATGCTCGATGTCGACTGGGGCGATCTGATCACCTACCTGGGCGACGACCCGGAGACCCACAGCATCGTCATCTACATGGAATCGATCGGCGATCCCCGCTCGTTCCTCTCGGCGGCGCGGGAGGTGGCCCTCACCAAGCCGATCGTGGTGATCAAGGCCGGGCGCACGGCGGAGGCGGCCCAGGCGGCGGCCTCCCACACCGGGGCCCTGACCGGCAGCGACGCCGTGCTCGATGCCGCCTTCCGGCGCTGCGGCGTGCTGCGGGTGGACAGCATCGCCGACCTCTTCGACCTGGCCGAGGTGCTCGCCAAGCAGCGACGCCGGCCCCTGGGCCCGCGGCTGACGATCCTCACCAATGCCGGCGGCCCCGGGGTGATCGCCACCGACGCCCTGGTGCGCCACGGCGGGGCCCTGGCCAAGCTCCCGGAGGCGACCCTGACGGCCCTCGATGCCGTACTGCCGGAGCACTGGAGCCGGGCCAACCCGATCGACATCCTCGGGGACGCCGATCCGGAGCGCTACGAGCGCGCCATCCGCCTGGCCATGGAGAACCCCGACAGCGACGGGCTGCTGGTGGTGCTCACCCCCCAGGCCATGACCGACCCGACCGGCACCGCCGAACGGCTGGTGGCCCTGGCGGCGACCACCACCAAGCCGCTGCTGGCCAGCTGGATGGGGGG
>CAZBMT010000097.1:3542-7580 GCA_964492645.1 uncultured Cyanobium sp.
CGGGCCGAGGGGCGCACCCTGCTCAACGAATGGGAAGCCAAGCAGGTGCTGGCCGCCTACGGCATCCCCACGGTTCCCACCCACATGGCCATCAGCGCCGAGGCGGCCACGGCCGCCGCCGACGCCATGGGCTACCCGGTGGTGGTGAAGCTGCTCTCCGCCGAGCTCACCCACAAAAGCGACGTCGGCGGGGTGCAGCTGAACCTGCGCAACGGGGAGGCGGTGGCCCAGGCCTACCGGGCCATGGAGAACGCGATCGTCGCCCGGCACGGGGCGAGCGCCTTCGGCGGGGTGACCGTGCAGCCGATGCTGGAGCTGACCGGGACCTACGAACTGATCGTCGGCAGCAGCATCGACCCCCAGTTCGGACCCGTGATCCTGTTCGGCACCGGCGGCCTGCTGGTGGAGGTGTTCCGGGACAGTGCCGTGGCCCTGCCGCCGCTGAACACCACCCTGGCCCGCCGGCTGATGGAGCGCACCCGCATCTACGCGGCGCTGCAGGGAGTGCGGGGCCGTCCGCCGGTGGATCTGGCGGCGCTCGAACGGCTGCTGGTGCGACTGAGCCGGCTGGTGCTGGAGCACCCGGCCATCCTCGAACTGGACATCAACCCACTGCGGGTGGCGCCGGGGGACGGGGAGGGGGCCCTGGTGGCCCTCGATGCCCGGGTGCTGCTGCAGGCCTCCTCCGGGGCCACCTGCTTCAGCCCCAGGCCGGCGATCCGGCCCTACCCCAGCGCCTACGTACGCGACTGGCGCCTGCCTGACGGCTCAGCGGTGACGCTGCGGCCGATCCGGCCGGAGGACGAACCCCTGGTGGTGGCGTTCCACCGCACCCTCTCGGAGCAGAGCGTCTACTTCCGCTATTTCCACCTGATGACCCTGAGCCACCGGATCGCCCACGAGCGGCTCACGCGGATCTGCTTCACCGACTACGACAGGGAGATGGCCCTGGTGGCGGAGCGGGCCGGGCAGGGCGACACCCCCGCCGAGGTGCTGGGGGTGGGACGACTCAGCCGGATCCACGACGAGAACGCCGCCGAGTTCGCCATGCTCATCGCCGACCCCTGGCAGCGACAGGGGCTGGGCACCGCCCTGCTGGCACTGCTGCTGGAGATCGGCCGCCAGGAGGGGCTCGAGCGGATCAGCGCCGAGATCCTGCATGAGAACCGGGGCATGCAGCACCTCTGCCAGAAGCTGGGCTTCCGGCTCCGGCCGACGGCCGAGTGCGTGCTCGCCGAGATCAGCCTGCTGAATGCTGCAGCTGCCTTGCCCGTTGCAGGTCCATCCGTGTGATGTGGTAGCCCAGCCGGCGGGCGGCCAGGATCAGTTCCGGGCAGGAGCGGCAATGGCGCAGCCCGCGGCGGATCACCTCATCGCTCTCGGCCTCATCGACGAGGCGCTCCAGTTCGCTCCAGCTCATCGGGGTCTCCCACCCTTCCGCTCAAGCTGGCAAGGGTGGGGCGGTCCTACCAGAGCTGCTTCAGCAAGCGTTGCAGAGGCCACGGCAGGGGATGGGCAGGGCTGGGCCGCCCTCGTCGAGTCGCATCCTGTCGGACATCGGCCGGGGGCCGTTCATGGATCGGTCACATGGGTTGGCTTGATTGATGTCAGCCCCACCTCAGGGGTCGCTCCTCACACCGCGAACACCATGAACACCCTCCTTTGCCAGGGCTCCCGCCGCCTCGCGGGCCTGCTGGGAACCACCGGGGTCCTGGCCCTGACGGCCAGCCCCCTGCAGGCCTGGGCCGGTCCCTGGGGCCAGTCCGGCGCTCCCCGCCAGGTCGACAGCCGCCGCGTTCCCTACCCCGTGCCGACCCTGCCGAGCCCCTCGTCCTACGGCGACGGCTATGGCGGGGGCTACCGGGCCGACTATGACGTCGACCGTTACCGGGCCAACCTGCCGGTCGCTCCCGACTACATCCAGGCCCAGACGGCCCAGCGCTGCAACGTGGGTCGCCTGGTGGGCGGCATCATCGGCGGCGGCATTGGCTACGCCGCCTCCCGCCAGGAGGGCCGCACCTGGGCCGTACCGCTCGGAGCCCTGCTCGGTCAGCAGATGGGCTGCAGCATCGGCGCCCAGCGGGCTCCCCTGCCCTGGTGAGCCCCCGGCTCAGGAAGCGGTCCCGAAGGCCACCTGACAGGCGGCATTGAGGAGTTCCGCTTCCTGGGCAGTCCCCGGTACCTGGCCGTTCAGCAGGCCCGACTGACAGTCGGCCGAGAGCTGATAGACGCTGCCGTTGGCACTGACGTCGAAGGCCACCGTGCTGGTGCCGGTCGGCTGGACCGTTCCGAACAGCAGCTGATACTGGGTGTTGGGCACCACGATCACGGTCTGGTTGCTGGCCACCGCCGCATCCACCGCGCTGTTGATGATCGCGGCCGTCGCCAGGGCACCCACCCCCCAGGCGGCGGCGCTGGCCCCCCACCATCCCCAGGACGGGGTGGCCCAGCCGCCGTACCAGCCGTGGTTCCAGGGTCTCGCCACGCCCCAGCCCGGCCGGGCCCAGCCGGGGCGCACGCCGATGGCGTTGACGTTGGTGACACGGTTCCAGTTGCGGTTGACGTTGACGCTGCGGTTGATGTTCCGGTTGACGTTGACGTTCCGGTTCATGTTGACGTTGCGGTTGAGGCTTCCGGTTCCGGCGGGCCTGTTCAGGCCCGGGTTGCCGACCACCCCACCGGGGCGCGCAGCAGGTCGATTCAGGGAAGGGCCGCCCAGGCCGCCGGCGACCCCGCTGCTCCAGCCACCGGCGGGCCGGGTGACGCCCCGGTTGAGACCTCCGGCCCCGCCGGATCCCTGAAAACCGCTGCGGCCCAGGGATCCGCCACCACCAGCGCGGCCGAGGCCACCGCCACCGCCCCCGACTCGCGCGCCGCCACCACCGCCGCCCATCCGGCCACCGCCGCCGCCCCGGGCGATCAGCTCCGGGCCGTGGGGGGAGGCGAGATCCAGGGCCAGGCCAGCCCCGACCGGCGAGGCGATCACACCGGCCAACAACAGGGCGAATCCGCTGAGGTCCCTCATTTCAGCAACAGGGCGCAGGCGTCGTCGTAGCAGCTGGCGTCCACCCGGCCGTCGGAGCCGAAGTGCACCATCACCAGATCACGGCCCTGGAGGCGGGTGTTGGCACGATCCTCACGGACGCTGTTGAGGTAATTGGGGTTGACCACGCAGAGGTCCTTGCCGTTGAAGCAGACCGTGTTGGTGGAGAACCGGGCCGAGGCCCCGCGCAGGGGCCGCCAGTTCCGGGAGTCGTGGGCCCACATCGCCATGGTCACCGGCTCCGAGGTGATGCGAACGGTTTCGACGCTGGTGCCGATGCGGTGGCGGTAGAGGGTGGCACCGCCGCTGTCCACGGCCTCGACGGTGCAGGGCACGGGGGCGGCGCCCTGCAGCGCACACTGTGTCGTCAGCCTGTAGAGCACCTTGGCGGAGGGATCCTGCTGGGCCAGGCTCGCCGGCGGAAAGGCCAGCAGCAGGCCGGCCAGCAGGCCGCCCACGGGGCTGGATGGCAGCGGGGTCGGGCGACGGGGCCGGAGGCCTCCGGGCTGACCGCTGGTGCGAAGGGGATTCCGGCGCAGAGGCATGGGACGTCGGGGCGCCGGCAGGCGCCTATGGGTGCGTAGCGATGAACACATGGTGGCCATGGCGGGACGGGGCTGGCAACATCCACCGGCCTCTGCTCCCCAGGCCTGTTCTCGCTAGCGTTCACACAGCAATAGAAAACCCATCGATGGCCGTTCTCAACCGCTGCGCAATCGCGGTGGCGCCCCGGCAGCCGATGGTGGACTGGACCCGGCCGTTCTGGACCCGCGAGGACATGGAGGGGCTCGGGGAGGACCACAGCCTCTACCTGATCCCCACCTACGACAACGAACTGGAAGCCCAGGACCGGCTGCTGGACAGCTACGGCCAGATCTTCACCGCCGAGCTCGACCTCTGGTGCCGCGACCGCAGCCGCTGGCCCCATCCCCGCAGCCTCGAACTCTTCGAGGCCTGGTTCTCCGTTCGCTTCTTCCCCCTCGTCGAGGACCTGG
>CAZBMT010000098.1:0-7579 GCA_964492645.1 uncultured Cyanobium sp.
GGGGCAGGTAGCTGCGGGTTGCTGGGGGTGGTCGTTGCTGGGCTAGGAAGTTGGTGGGGTAGGTGGTTGCTGGGATAGGTAGTTGCTGGTTGCTGGGGTAGGTAGTTGCTGGGGTAGGAAGTTGCTGGGGTAGGTGCTGGTGGGCCTCAAGGTGCTGGGTGCCGGCGAGGAGCTGCTGCTGGTGAGCGAGCGGGGGGTGATCGTGCGCATGAAGGCCGACGCCATCCCCCAGCAGTCCAGGGCGGCCACCGGAGTGCGGCTGCAGAAGCTGGATGCCGGGGATCGTCTCACCGAAGTGGTGCTGGTGCCGCCGGCCGCCGAGGAGGAGGAGCTGGCCGACGGGGCGGCGGTGGACAGTGTTGATGCCGCAGGCGGCGCTGCAGTGGAGGATGATGCGTCCACGGCGGACGCCACCGACGACTGAGCCCCCGGCAGGCTCAGCCCTGCCCCAGGGCCCAGAGCAGCAGCACCCCGTAGCCGGCCAGGCTGGCCAGCTGCAGGCCCAGCTCAAGACGTTCGATCCGGCGCTCGAGCCGTGGGCGCTGCGGGTTGCTGCCCTCGCCGGCGAGGCGATCCAACCTGTTGGCGCACCAGATGAACTCGCAGAAGAACACCAGGGTCACCAGGTAGGAGAAGGCATAGAGCCCATCCAGCACGGTGAGATAGGGAAGGGACGGCAGGGAGTCCCGGTAGGCCTGCTGCATGAACACGAGCGTCAGCAGGATCACCGGTGGGATCGCCAGGCGCTCTGAGCTGAAGCCGGTCCGCAGGTTCGGGGTGAGCAGCATCACCACCATCGTGATCGTCAGGGGCAGCAGCCACTTCACCAGCGCCGCCCAGCCGATCGGGTCGTAGAGCAGCTCCATCTCCACGCCGCCGCGGCTGGGGAACAGGCGCCAGCTGCGCAGCCGGTAGCCGTTCATGTTGCTGCGGCGGCTGACTCCTGAGGCGGTGCCATCGGCTTCCAGCCGGATTCTGGGTGGGTCGGTGACCGTGGGGGGAAAGCTGGGGTCGGCCACCAGCCGGATCTGCAGGGGCAGGGTGCCGAAGGGGTAGCCCCGATAGTCGATCTCATCGGAGTAGAAGTTGCCGTTGAAGCGGTAGTCCCGGCCCAGATCCGACCCCAGCCGCAGCGGTCCGCTGCTGGGCTCGAGCAGCGAGTCCCAGGGCTCCACCAGGTTCTGGAAGCGCACCAGGGTGAGGGGGTCCACGCCGGCCGCCAGCCACCGCCCCATCACCTCAGCCGGTGCCGACAGCCGCAGCGTCCCCTCGACGCTGAAGGTCTTCTCCCGCGAAGAGAAGCGGTAGACGTTGTCCACCGCCATGCCGACCTGAATGGTCTGTTCGGTGTGCCTTTCCACCGGGGGCGATGCAGCCACCTCGGCCGCTTTCGGCACGGCGGAACCCGGGCCCGCCAGCAGGGCCAGGATCAGGAGCAGGCCCAGGCAGGTCAGCGTCGCCAGCCGTCGGCGGGCGACGCCGCGCATGGCCGTGGTGCAGGATGTGACCTCACCGTACCGGCGAGATGGCGTGGGACGTGCTGGTGCTCGGCGGCGGCCCCGCTGCCCTCTGCATCGCGGCGGCCCTGGCGGGCGAAGGGCTCGCCGTGGCGCTGCTGGCGCCAGACGATCCCCGTGCCCCCTGGCCCAACACCTACGGCATCTGGGGGGACGAGGTGGACGCCCTGGGCCTGGGCCATCTGCTGGAGCACCGCTGGAGCCACACGGTCAGCTACTTCGGCGTCGGCGATCCGGAACCGGCGGCGGCGGCCAACCGCCCCACGGCCCATGGCCGCGATTACGGCCTGTTCGACCGCGCGGCCCTGCAGGGGCACTGGCTGGAGGCCTGCGGGCGCGGCGGGGTGGAGCTGCTCCAGGGCCTGGCCAGCGGCTGTGACGCCTCCGGGCCGTTGAGCACGGTGGAGCTGGCCGATGGGCGCCGGCTGCAGGGGCGGCTGGTGGTGGACGCCACCGGCCATCAGCCGCTGCTGGTCCAGCGGCCCGACCGGGGGCCGGTGGCCGGCCAGTCGGCCTACGGGATCATCGGCCGCTTCACGGCGCCGCCGGTGCAGGCCGATCTGTTCGTGCTGATGGATTACCGCGCCGACCACCTCAGCGCGGTTGAGCGGGCCGATCCCCCCACCTTTCTCTACGCGATGGACCTGGGCGGCGGCCGCTTCTTCGTCGAGGAGACCTCGCTGGCCCTGGCCCCCCCGGTCCCTTTCGAGCTGCTCCAGCAACGCCTGCACCGGCGACTGGCCCACCGCGGCGTGGCGGTGCAGGAGGTGGAGCACGAGGAGTTCTGCCTCTTCCCGATGAACCTGCCGCTGCCGGATCTGCAGCAGCCGGTGCTGGGCTTCGGCGGGGCGGCCTCGATGGTGCACCCGGCCTCGGGCTACATGGTGGGCGCCCTGCTGCGCCGGGCACCGGCGGTGGCGGCGGCGGTGGCGGCGGCCATGGCCGACGCCGATGCCCCCTCGGCCCTGCTGGCCCGGGCGGGCTGGGGGGCCCTGTGGCCTCCGGCGCTGCGCAGCAAGCACGCCCTGTACCAGTTCGGACTGGGCAAGCTGATGGGCTTCTCCGAAGCCGAGCTGCGCCAGTTCTTCGCCAGCTTCTTCTCCCTGAGCGGCCCCCAGTGGTATGGCTTCCTGGCCAACACCCTGACGGTCCCGGAGCTGCTGGCGGCCATGCTGCGCCTGTTCGCCCTCTCCCCGTGGTCGGTACGGGCCGGCCTGCTGCTGCCGCCGCGCCGGCCCTAGGCCGGCGGCGCCAGCCCCAGCACCTCGGCGCTCTCGCTGCGGATCCGCCGGCAGAGGTCGGCGTCGTCGCGGATCGAGGCGCCGTAGGAGGGCAGGATGCCCTTGAGGGTGTCCTGCCAGCCGTCGGGCAGCTTCTCGCGGAAACAGGCGTGCAGGATCTCCAGGGCGATCGCCACGGCGGCCGACGCGCCGGGGGAGGCCCCCAGCACGGCCACCAGGGAGGTGTCGGCGGCGTGCACCACCTCGGTGCCGAACTGGAGCACCCCGCCGCGCCGGGCATCGGCCTTGATGATCTGCACCCGCTGGCCGGCCACCGCCAGGCACCAGTCGGAGGGGCGGGCATCCGGATAGAAGTCGCGCAGGGCGGCGAAGCGCTGGTCGGCGCTGGCGAAAACCTGGCCGATCAGGTACTCGGTCAGGGGCAGGTTGTCCCGGGCCACCGCCAGCAGCGGCAGCAGGTTGCCGGTGCGCAGGGAGCGGGGCCAGTCGCAGAGGGAGCCGCTCTTGAGGAACTTGCTGGAGAAGCCCGCGTAGGGCCCGAACAGGATCCAGTGGCGGCCGTCGACGAGACGGGTGTCGAGGTGGGGCACCGACATCGGCGGTGAGCCGGCGGCGGCCATGCCATAGACCTTGGCATGGTGGCGGCTGGCCACGGCGGGGTCGCCGCAGCGCAGCCAGAGGCCGCTGACAGGAAAGCCGCCGTAGCCGCGCCCTTCCGGAATCCCCGCGTTCTGCAGCAGGGTGAGGGCCCCGCCGCCGGCTCCGAGAAAGACGGTGCCCGCATCGACAAGGCGGGTCTCCCCGGTGGTCCGCTCCCGGGTCACGAGGCGCCAGCCACCCTCCGGACGCCGCCGCAGCGATTGCACCGTCGTGGAGAACCGCACCTCGAAGGGCCCGCCGGCCCGCAGGTGATCCAGCAGCTGGCTGGTCAGGGCCCCGAAGTTCACGTCGGTGCCGGCGGCGATGTGGGTGGCGCCGATCGGCTGGGCCGGGTCCCGTCCCTCGATCAGCAGCGGCGCCCACGCTGCCACCTGGGCGTGGTCCTCGCTGTAGGCCATCCCCCGGTAGCAGTGGTGGGCCGCCATCAGCCGGTGGCGTTCCCGCAGGTAGGCGCGCCGCTCCTCCCCCAGCACAAAGCTCATGTGGGGCACGCTCTGGATGAAGTCCCCGGGGGAGCCCAGGGCCCCGCTCCGCACCAGATGGCTCCAGAACTGGCGCGAGAGGTCGAAGGCCTCGTTGATGTCCAGCGCCTTGGCGAGGCTGATCGAGCCGTCCGCCGCCATCGGCGTGTAGTTGAGTTCGCAGTTCCCGGCATGGCCCGTGCCGGCATTGTTCCAGGCGCTGGAACTCTCCTGGGCTTCCCGGGGAAGGCCCTCGACGAGCAGCAGGCGCAGGTCCGGCCGCAGTTGCCGCAGCAGGGTGCCCAGGGTGGCGCCCATGATCCCCGCCCCGACCAGGGTCACATCGACGGTGGTCAGGGTCACGGGGTCCGGGGTGGAAGCGGTACGGCCGGATGGCCGGGCGACACGGTATCCGATGGCCGTCGGCGCCTGGCAGCATGGATGCTGTTGCGTCCCCGCCCCGCGGGTGAGAGCAGTGACGCAGGCTCCCCTGGCCATCCCCGATGGCCCGGCCGCTGCCGCTGGTGAGGCCCAGGTCTGCCGGGAAGAACTCCTGGGGCACCTGCGGGGCGGATCCCCCGGCAGCTCAGCCCCGGCCGCCCGGCGGATCGAGGCCCTGATCGAGCGCCTGGAGCGCCTGCAGCCCGCCGATCTCACGGCCCAGGCCTCCCAGCTGGCGGGGGTGTGGGAGCTGCGCTGGAGCAGCAGTTCCCTTCCCTACCTGGCGGTCAGGCCCTGGCTGGAGAATCTGCAGTTGCTGGATCCCGCCGCCGGCCGTGCCCTGAACCTGCTGCGGCCGGCCGGCCCCCTCGGGCTCCTGGCGGGGATCGCCGTGCAGGCCAGCATCGCCGTGGCTGCCGGGCCCCCCCACCAGCGGGTGTCGGTGCGGTTCGAGCGGGGCGGCTGGCGGGGCCCCAGGTTCGGTGATCGGCGGCTGGAGCTGTTCCGGGAGGCGCAACAGAGCTTTCCCGCCTGGCTGGATGTCACCGTGCTCGATGATGTGCTGCGGGTGAGCCGCGGCCAGAACGGCACCCTGTTCGCCCTGGTGCGCCGCCCCGACCTGTCTCTGGCGGCGCTTCTGGGCTGAGGGCCCCGGAGCCCATCAACCAGCTCCCTTCACCAGCCCCCCTCACCAGTTGCCGTCGTCGTCGCCGTCCTCGCACGGCTCGGGCGGCCAGGCCAGGTGCACCACCACCGGCGCATGGTCGCTGGGCTGGTCGTTGCCCCGCACCGCCTTGTGGATGACACAGCCCGTAGCGGAGGCCAGCAGCTCCTGCGAAAGATAGATGTGGTCGATGCGCCAGCCCGTGTTCCGGTCCCAGGCGCCGCTGCGGTAGTCCCACCAGCTCCAGTGGCCGGCGTCCGGTTCGAAGACCCGGAACACGTCCTCCAGGCGAGCGCCCAGGGCTTCCCTCAGGGCCTGCCGCTCCTGCTCACTGGCCATGATGCCGCCCGTTAGGCGGTCCGGGTCGTGGATGTCGCGGGCCTCCAAGGCGATGTTGAAGTCGCCCAGCATCGCCAGGGGTTCCCCTTCGGCATCATGGGCCTCCAGGTAGCGCCGCAGGCACCCCAGCCACGCCAGTTTGTAAGGGTACTTGTCGGAGGTCAGGGCCGAGCCGTTGGGCACGTAGAGGTTGAGCACCCGCAGCCCTTCGATCCAGGCACTGATCACCCGCTTCTGCTCACCCAGCTCCTCGGCCGCCGGATCGTCCGGCAGCAGCGCGGCGAAGCCCACCCGGACGTCCTCGATCGGCAGGCGGCTGAGGATGGCCACGCCGTTGTAGGCCTTCTGGCCGCTGATCACCGCCCGATAGCCCAGGGCCTCGAAGGCGGCGTGGGGGAACAGCTCGTCGGCCACCTTGGTCTCCTGCAGGCAGAGCACGTCGGGCGCTTCGGCCTCGAGCCAGGCGCAGACCTGATCGAGCCGGGTTCGCACCGAGTTGACGTTCCAGGTGGCGATCCGCAGGGCCATGGCGACAGGACGGGGAACCGGCTGAGGGCCCTTATCATGAAGGCCTTGGTGATTCGACCCTCCGCCGGCAGGAGCCATGACCCGTTGCCTTTCTCTTCAGGCCTGCGCCGCCGGCGTCGGCGCCCTCGCCCTGCTGCTGGCCACCGAGGCCCGGGCGCAGCAGGCTGGCTACGGCCAGACCCTCGGCACCAGCATCCAGGAGCGTCAGCTCTACGATTACGGCCCGGGCAAGTCCGGCTCCGGCAGCGGCTCGATCCTCGACAGCACCAATCCGCTTGACCTGATGAACAAGCTCAAGCGCAGCACTGCCCTCGACGACGCCACCCCCCCCAGCTCCGCCATCGATCAGGCTCTCAGGGACTTTGACGCGAAGACGCCGAAGCCGGTGCCGTCTGGGTCGGCCGGGCAGCTGAAGGGGATCTGAACGGCTGGAGCCCCCAGCTGGCCGCCAGTTTGTCGAGCCTCGGATCCGGTTTGTCCGGGTCCGGGCTGCGCAGCCTTGCCTGGGCCAGGGCCTCCTGCGCCCCCCTGGTGTCCCCCCGGTCGTGGCGCAGCATGGCCAGACCGAGCAAGGGACGCTGGTCCTGGGGGAACAGGTTGGCCAGCTGCAGGTAGGTGCCCGAAGCCGTCGTCGCCTGGTCGCGTTTGAGCTGCAGTTCCGCCAGCAGGAGGCCGATGCCGAGGGCCTCCGGCCTCACATCCGGCTTGATCGCCATCCCGTAGGCCGCCTTGACGCGGGCCTCGGCGGCGGCGCCCCGCCCCTGCTCCAGGTTCAGCAGGCTGAGCAGCTGCAGGGCCTCCACCTGGGTGGGGCGCAGGTTGAGGATCTGGCGCAGCTCCCGCTCGGCGCCGCTGCGGTCGCCCTGGTCGCGGCGCAGCTCGGCCAGCATCAGCCGCAGGGACCAGCGCTCCGGCTCCCGGTCGGCCATCGGCTCCAGCAGGGCGATCGCCTCGCCCTTGCGGTCGAGCGCGACGAGCAGTTCCAGCAGCCGCTGGCGGTCGGCCGGGGTGGCTTCATCAGCGTCCAGTCGCAGCCGCAGGCGGGTGGCCTCCTTGGTGAGCAGGGTCCGTTTCGGATCGCCACTTGCCTGGGCGGCCGACTGGCGGTGACCCAGCCACCAGCCTCCCCCGAGGGCCAGGATCCCGACCAGGCCGATGGCCAGCAGCGACCAGAGGCCATTCAGGCTTCGGTTCGGGGAGGGCATGCGTTGACGGTGTGGGCTCGGGGTCGCGACCGAGTCTGGCCTGGGCATCGCGCTTCCGCTGCTGCTTACATTGACCCGGGCGACCCGGGCCCGTCCAGGTATCGCCACGGGGTTTTTCCTTCCACCATGCGTCAGCATCCCATTTCCCCGGTCACCGAGCCGCTCCAGTACCGGGCCATCGGAGTGGTGCGCGGCTCCTACGTTCCGGCCGATCCCGCCCAGCTCACCCGGGGCGTCATCCGCACGGCCGACGGCACCGAGATCGAGGCCGTGGTGCTCGGCCGCCTGCTCACCCTGATGCGCCGCCATCTCGACCTGGAGACCCCCCATCTGTGGGTGGTCTACCCCCGCTCCCGGGAGGAGAACCAGCTCCACCTGCAGATGGTGGGGGTGTGGGAGCCCAGCACCCTCGCCCTGCCGGGGTCGGAAGCCGCCGCGCCGGCCACCGACCAGCTCCCCGAAGGCGATGACTACTTCTCGATCCGCGGCGAGCTGATCTTCACCCGCCCCGAGACCGGGGATC
>CAZBMT010000099.1:0-7561 GCA_964492645.1 uncultured Cyanobium sp.
GCCCACAAGATCAACAACGCCCTGGGCCAGGCTCTGCTGGCGATGCGGATGGGCAAGAAGCGGATCATCGCCGAGACCGGTGCCGGCCAGCACGGGGTGGCCACCGCCACGGTCTGCGCCCGCTTCGGCCTGGAGTGCGTCATCTACATGGGTGCCGAGGACATGCGCCGCCAGGCCCTCAACGTCTTCCGGATGCGGCTGCTGGGGGCCACGGTCCAGCCCGTCACCGCCGGCACCGCCACCCTCAAGGACGCCACCAGTGAAGCGATCCGCGATTGGGTCACCAACGTGGAGACCACCCATTACATCCTCGGCTCGGTGGCCGGCCCGCACCCCTATCCGATGCTGGTGCGCGATTTCCACGCCGTGATCGGCCAGGAGACCCGGAGCCAGTGCCTGGAGGCCTTCGGCCGGCTGCCCGATGTGCTGATCGCCTGCGTGGGCGGCGGCTCCAATGCCATGGGGCTGTTCCATTCCTTCGTGGAGGACGCCTCGGTACGCCTGATCGGCGTGGAGGCGGCCGGGGAGGGCGTGGCCACCGGTCGCCATGCCGCCACCATCACCGAAGGCAGGGTGGGGGTGCTGCATGGCGCCATGAGCCTGCTGCTCCAGGACGACGAGGGCCAGGTGCAGGAGGCCCATTCGATCAGCGCTGGCCTCGACTATCCGGGCGTGGGCCCGGAGCACAGCTACCTGCGCCAGATCGGCCGGGCCGAGTATGCCGCCGTGACCGATGCCCAGGCCCTGGCGGCCCTGCAGCGGGTGAGCGAACTGGAGGGCATCATCCCGGCGCTGGAGACGGCCCATGCCTTCGCCTGGCTGGAAACCCTCTGCCCCACCCTGGCCCCCGGCACCGAAGTGGTGCTCAACCTCTCCGGCCGCGGCGACAAGGACGTCAACACGGTGGCGGAGAAACTGGGCGATGGATTGGCTGGATAGGCCTCCAGTTCCGATTCCCCGGCGCGGGGTTCAGAGGGGGTCGTGCTCCCAGGGGAAGCGGGGCAGCTTGTGGAGCCCCTCCTGCATGTGACGGGTCCACACATCCATGGTGTGCTGGATCTCCGGGGCGTCCTTTTCGAGCTTCAGGTGCCGGCTCACCTTGAAGCCGTCGCGGGGAACCAGGGCGATCTCGAAGGGCGGCCCCACGGTGAGATTGGAACGGCGCGTGACGATCTCCGACACCAGGCAGAGCCGCGCCGCATCCTCCAGGGAGAGGTCGGGACGGCCGATGTAATCGAGCGGGGGCTTGCCGTACTTGGTTTCGCCGATCTGCAGGAAGGGCGTGTCATCGGTGGCCATGATCGCGTTCCCCTGCGGGTAGATCATGTAGAGCCCATGGGGCTGGCCGGCGATCTGGCCGCCGAGGATGAAGCTGGCCTCGCCGCTGGCGCCCGCCTGGCGCAGGTTGGGGTTGAACTCCTTCTGCACCATCACGTTGAGTCGGCCGATGTAGTCGGCCACCTCGAAGAGATAGCGGGCGGTGAGCATGCTCGGGCCGGCCGGCGGGTCGTCCTGCCGCGTCCACTGGGGGCTGGGTCCGGCGCCGTGGTTCTCGATGTCACGGCGGATCCGGTTGAGCACCGCCTGGGTGGTGCCCAGGTTGCCCGCCGCCATCAGCACGAAGAGCCGGTCGGGGGCCGGCGCCAGCACGTGCATCTTGCTGTAGCTGGAGATGTAGTCGACCCCCGCGTTGGTGCGGGAATCGGAGGCGAACACCAGGCCGCTGCGGAGAAGGAAGCCGAGGCAGTAGGTCATCAGCTGAGCAGCCTCTCCAGGATCGAGGCCACCGACTGGACCGCGGCCCGGGCGGTGGCGTAGGCCATCCGCATCGGACCCACCAGGCCCACCTGGCCGCGGCCGCCGTGTCCCGTGCGGTAGCTGGCCTGCACCACCGAGCACTGGCCGAGGGCCGCATGGGGATGTTCGGTACCGATCCAGATCGCCTCGTTCAGCATCGGTTCCCGGTCGCCGGTGACCCCGAGCAGGGCACGGGGGCCATGCTCCACCAGCTGCACCACGGGCAGCAGTGTGGAGCTGTGGCGGAATTCGGGCTGGGCCAGCAGCCCGCCCAGGCCGGCCGCCACCACGGCATCGAGCTCCTCGCTGCGGATGCGGCCGTGGCTGTCGAGGGCCTGGCGCAGCAGGCCGCCGCTGCGGCGCAGTTCCGCCGGCAGCCGATCCCAGGGGATGCGGCCGTTGCCGCCGGCGCGGAGCTGCTGGTTGCTCCAGCGCTCCAGGATTGGCAGTTCCTCCTCCAGGCCGGCGCCGAGCCGCAGATTGAGGCTGGTGCTGAAGTCGGGCCCCTGGACCAGGAACACCAGCAGCCGGTCGCCGCTGGGCACGAGCCGCACCGCCTGCAGCAGGGGGCTGGGCCGCTGGGGGCGGGTGATCAGGCTGAGCAGGCCGGTGAGATCGGCCAGGCGGCGGGCCAGGTGCAGCAGCAGGTCGTCGAGGGCCGCCCACTGCAGGCTGATGCCGGCCAGCTCGCGCTCCAGCTGCAGGGCGGCGGCCCCCGGGGCCGGCAGCAGCTGGTCGACGTAGTGGCGGTAGCCGCGCTGACTGGGGATCCGGCCCGCGGAGGTGTGGGGCTGGGTCAGCAGGCCGCGCTGCTCAAGGGCCCCCATGGCCGTCCGCACCGTGGCAGGGCTGGCCGGCAGGCCGAACCGCCGCACCAGCGTGTGGCTCCCCACGGGTTCGACGGTGTCCACGTAGTGCCGCACCGTGGCCTGGAGGACCTCCTGTTGTCGGCGCGGCAGCGTGTCCAAGGAATGGGGGGGGAAGCCGAAAAGATGAACAGAATATTCATCCTAGGTGCGCTGGACCCGCCGAACCCCCAGGGCGGGGACTCAGTAACGGGGACTCAGTAACGGGGAACCCGGGGATCCACCTCCCGGCTCCAGGCGTCGATCCCCCCCCGCAGGTTCCAGACCTCGCCGTAGCCCTGTGCCTGCATCAGCCAGCAGGCGAAGTGCCAGCTGCGGACGCCGGCATGGCAGAGCACCACCACCGGCTGCTCCCGGTCGAGCAGGCTCTCCAGCTCCGGGATCCATTCGGTCGAGCGGCTCAGGGGCAGGTGCAGCACCGGATGGGGAAGGCGCGCCTCCTCGAGTTCCCTGTCCTCGCGCACGTCCACGATCCGGAGCGGTTCCCCCTCCGCCAGCCGCCGCTGCAGCTCCATGGCGGAGAGGCTGCGGGGGGTGCCCGGCGGGGTCGGCTCGTCCATGGCGGGCGTCGGAGGCGGGGGGGCGTCAGGATGGTCCCATCCTGCTGTGAACGGATGAAGGCCCGCCCATTCCTGGCGGTGCTGCTGGCCCTGGTGCTGGTGGTCTTCGGTCTGGGGCTCGGTGGCTGGTGGCTGGTGTGGCAGCGCAGTGCCCTGCGTCTCCAGCGACTGCCGCTGGTGGTGCCGCAGGCGGCCCGGTTCGTGCCGCGGGATGCCCCCTTCAGCCTCCATCTGTTCAGCGACGGCGAGCAGCCCCTCGACTACGCCCGTGCCGTCGCCCCTCCCCGCCAGCGACGCCAGGCGGCGGAGGCGGTCGGCCGGCTGCGGGACGGGGCCTTCGCCGCGGCCGGTCTCGACTACGAGACGGAGCTGAGCTCCTGGCTGGCGTCACCGGTGGGCCTGGCCCTGTTCAAGGCCGACGCCGGCGGGGTGGCGGGACCCGCCCGGCGGGGGGGCTGGCTGCTGGTCCTGGGCAGCAGGGACGACGGCGGCGCCCGCCGCTTTCTGCAGCGTTTCTGGCAGACCCGCAGCCTGGCGGGCACGGATCTCCAGATCAGCACCTATCGGGGCCTGGGGCTGATCAGCGGCCGGGGGGCCCTGGTGGGCCGGACGCCGATGCCCCTGGCCACCGCCCTGGTGGATGACGACCTCGTCCTGATCGCCTCGGGACGGGGGGTGCTGGAGCAGGCCCTCGACGTGTCCCAGATCGACGAACTCAATCAGGCCGGCCAGCCCGGCTTCCAGGAGGGGCTGCGGCGGCTGGGCAGTGGGGCCGCCCTGGTGCAGGCGGCCCCTGAGGCCCTGGAGCGCTGGCTGGGGCTGCCGCTGCCGGCCGCGGCCGACCAGCGGCCCGGCGGCCTGCTGCTGGCCCTGCGGCCCGATGGCCGCGGCCTGCGGCTGTCGGGTCTGCTGGAGCTGCCGCCGCAGACGACGCTGCCGGCGGTCGGTGCCGACGGCGACCTGGGCCGGGCCCTGCGGGCGGCCCTGCTCCGTCCCGCCGCCAGCCTCGCCCTGGTCCAGGACCCCGCCGCCATCGCCGCCATTCCCCTGCTGCGGCCGCTGCTCACCCGCATGGCGGGAGGGGCCGGGGGGGCGGGGCCCCTGCCCGCCCTGGTGGTCGGGTCCGACGCTGGGCCCCTGCTGGCCGCCGCCAGCGGCGAGCGCTGGCTGCTCGGCACGGCGGCCGATCGCCCCGAGGCGGTGGCCGTGGAGGCCTCGCTGGCGGCCGATGGACTGACCGCCGCTCCCCTGGAGGTGGAAGGCCGCCTGCTGCAGGTCTGGACGCGGCTGCGGGCCGGGACCGGTCGCCGCGACGGCCGGGCCGAGCAGCTGCAGGCCCCTCTGCTGGGCTGGCGCTGGCAGCGGGGCGACCAGGCCTGGTGGGGGGAGTCCCTGGGGCAGCTGGAGAGCCTCGATGCACAGGGTTCGAAGGGCGCTGCACAGCCCCAGGACCCGCTGGAGGTCCTCGCAGCCCCGGATGCCGTCCTGCAGTGGGCCCTCGATGGTCCGCGGGCCCGTGACCTGCTGGCTTCCTGGCAGCCTTGGCAGCGCCTCACCGCCCTGGCCGGAGGCCCCCTCACTGACCCGGTAGCGGGGCTGACCCTGGCCCTGACGGGGGAGTCCGGGGCGCTGGCGGTGGACGCCCGCCTCGCCTTCGGGGACCTCTGACCATGGCTCCCCCGAGCTGGGATCTGCTGCTGCTTCGCCATGGCATCGCCGAGGAGCGCAGCCCCGACCGCATCGACGCTGAACGGGAACTCACCGCCGCCGGCCGCGCCCGCACCCGGGCCGTGCTGGAGCGGGCCGCCTGGCTGGGGCTGCGGGCTGATCGCCTGCTCTCCAGTCCCCTGGCCCGGGCCCGCCAGACCGCGGAGATCGCCCGCGATGCAGGGCTGGGCCCTGCCCTGGAACTGGCCCAGGCCCTGGAGCCGGGGGGGGACCCCCTGCCCCTGCTGCCGGCCTGGCGCACCCAGGCGGAGGGGGGGACGGCGGCACCCTGCCGGCTGATGCTGGTGGGCCATGAACCGGATCTGGGGCTGCTGGCGGCCCGGCTCCTGGGGGCGCCACCCGGCGCCATCGCCCTGCGCAAGGCGGGCCTGGCCCTGCTCAGCCTGCCCGTGCTGCCGGCCGGGGCGGCGCTGGCCGGCACCGCCCGTCTGGAATGGCTGGTGCGGCCGAAGCTCTGGCTGCCCCGCCCCTGAGCCGGCAGCCGGCGCTACGGCAGCCGCCCGTTCCTGCGCCTAAGTTCGTCCCATCCACAGGATTCGGCATGGCGGCGGTGAGCACCCCAGAGGCCAACGACCCTCAGGGCACCTCTCCCCCTCCGTCGCCCCCCGCGCCGGCCATGCCCGTTTTCCGCCCCGGCCTGGAAGGGGTGCCGGCCACCCAGTCGGCTGTGTGCGACATCGAGGGCCAGCGGGGCCTGCTCACCTACCGGGGCTACCCGATCGAGCAGCTGGCGAGCCACAGCAGCTTTCTGGAAACCGCCTACCTGCTGATCTGGGGCGAACTGCCCACCATTTTCCAGCTGCGGGAGTTCGAGCAGGAGGTGCAGATGCACCGGCGGCTCAGCTTCCGCATCCGGGACATGATGAAGTGCTTCCCGGCCACGGGCCATCCCATGGATGCCCTGCAGGCCAGTGCGGCCTCCCTTGGCCTCTTCTATTCCCGCCGCGCCCTCTACGACCCCCAGTACATCGTCGACGCGGTGGTGCGGCTGATCGCCAAGATTCCCACGATGGTGGCGGCGTTCCAGCTGATCCGGAAGGGCCAGGACCCGATCCAGCCCCGGGACGACCTGGCCTACTCGGCCAACTTCCTCTACATGCTCACCGAGCGGGAGCCCGACCCGCTGGCGGCCCGGATCTTCGACGCCTGCCTGATCCTGCACGCCGAGCACAGCCTCAACGCCAGCACCTTCAGCGCCCGGGTCACGGCCAGCACCCTCACCGACCCCTACGCGGTGGTGGCCTCGGCGGTGGGCACCCTGGCCGGCCCCCTGCACGGCGGCGCCAACGAGGATGTGCTCGACATGCTCGACCAGATCGGCAGCATCGACCAGGTGGAGCCCTGGCTCGACCGGGCCATCGACCAGAAGCAGAAGATCATGGGCTTCGGCCACCGGGAGTACCGGGTGAAGGATCCCCGGGCCGTGATCCTGCAGGGCCTGGCCGAGGAGCTCTTCCAGCGCTTCGGCCATGACGCCATGTACGACGTGGCCCTGAAGCTGGAGGAGGTGGCCGGCCGGCGGCTGGGACCGAAGGGCATCTATCCGAACGTCGACTTCTACTCCGGTCTCGTCTACCGGAAGCTCGGTATTCCCCGCGACCTGTTCACCCCCATCTTCGCCATCGCCCGTACGGCAGGATGGCTGGCCCACTGGAAGGAACAACTGGGTGCCAACCGCATCTACCGTCCCTCGCAGATCTACACCGGCCCCGCCGAGCGGGGCTGGCTCCCCCTGGAAAGCCGTCCGGTTCCTGGCTGAGTCACTGGCTGACCCGTTTCCCCCTAGGTTCCCTCGCAACGGAGTTCTCTGATGCTGTCCACTGGCCCGCTGGGCGCCGCCATCGCTCCCCCCGGTCTCGACCTCCAGTCGAGCTTCCTCGACCTCGCCCACGGCCTGGGCCTCACGCCTGGCGCGGCCCGTCTGCTGTGGCTGCCCCTGCCGATGGTCCTGGTGCTGGTGGGAGCCGTGGTCGGGGTGCTGGTGAGCGTCTGGCTGGAGCGCAAGATCTCGGCGGCGGTGCAGCAGAGGATCGGCCCTGAGTACGCCGGCGCCCTGGGGGTGCTTCAGCCCCTCGCCGATGGTCTCAAGCTGGTCTTCAAGGAGGACATCATCCCGGCCCGCGCCGATGCGCTGCTGTTCAGCCTCGGCCCGGTGCTGGTGGTGGTCCCTGTGATCCTGTCCTGGCTTGTGGTGCCCTTCGGCCAGAACCTGCTGATCAGCAACGTGGGGGTGGGCATCTTCCTGTGGATCGCCCTGAGCAGCATCCAGCCCATCGGCCTGCTGATGAGCGGCTACTCCAGCAACAACAAGTACTCGCTCCTGGGCGGGCTGAGGGCGGCGGCCCAGTCGATCAGCTACGAGATCCCCCTGGCCCTGGCGGTGCTGGCGGTGGTGATGATGAGCAATTCGCTCAGCACCGTCGACATCGTCGCCCAGCAGACCGGGGCGGGCATCTTCAGCTGGAACATCTGGCGCCAGCCCGTCGGCTTCGTGATCTTCTGGATCTGCGCCCTGGCCGAGTGCGAGCGCCTGCCCTTCGACCTGCCGGAGGCGGAGGAGGAGCTGGTGGCCGGCTACCAGACCGAGTACTCCGGCATGAAGTTCGCCCT
>CAZBMT010000100.1:0-7472 GCA_964492645.1 uncultured Cyanobium sp.
TGCGCCAGGAATTCGAACTGCTCGACCAGACCCGGCGCCAGCTGGCGGCCCGCACGGTCCTCAAGGACACCTTCTCCAGCCTCGGCGACGGCAGCGGCGATACCTGAGCCATGCCGAGTCTCCTTTCGGGCGGTGCGCTGCTGCCCCTGCTCCTGACGGGAGGTGCCCTGGCGGCGGTCCTGGCCGCCCTGCTCTGGCAGCGCCGCTCCCGGGCCTACCTCTCACCGGCCAGCGTCGCCGCCGCCTACGACCGCTGGACCGACGACCGTCTGCTGGAGCGGCTCTGGGGTGAGCACGTCCACCTCGGCCACTACGGCGATCCCCCGGGAGCCCGCGATTTCCGCGCCGCCAAGGCCGCCTTCGTCCACGAGCTGGTGCGCTGGAGCGGCCTCGACCGCCTGCCCCCCGGCAGCCGGGTGCTGGACGTGGGCTGCGGCATCGGCGGCAGCGCCCGCATCCTGGCCCGCGACTACGGCTTCGAGGTGCTGGGCATCAGCATCAGCCCGGCCCAGATCGCCCGGGCCCGGGAGCTCACGCCGGCCGACCTGCCGAACTGCCGCTTCGCCGTGATGGATGCCCTGGCCCTGGAGCTGCCGGACGGGGGCCCGGGCACGGGCTTCGATGCGGTCTGGAGCGTCGAGGCCGGCCCCCACATGCCCGACAAGCAGCGCTACGCCGATGAGATGCTGCGCGTGCTCAGACCGGGTGGCGCTCTGGCGGTGGCCGACTGGAACCGCCGTGACCCGGGCGTCGCCCCCATGACCCGGCTGGAGCGCTGGGTGATGCGCCAGCTGCTCGACCAGTGGGCGCACCCGGAATTCGCCAGCATCCTCTCCCTGAAGCGGAATCTGGAGAGCAGTCGTTGGAACCGGGGCCTGCCGATCAGCACCGCCGACTGGACGGTCGCCACCCTGCCCTCCTGGGTGGATTCGATCCTCGAGGGCGTGCGCCGCCCCGGGGCGGTGCTGGGGCTGGGCCCCCGGGCGGTGATCCAGGGGCTGCGGGAGACGCCGACACTGCTGCTGATGGACTGGGCCTTCCGCAACGGTCTGATGCAGTTCGGGGTCTTCCGCGGTCCGCTTCCCGGGGCAGGGCCTGAGGACCCTTCCGGGCCCCGCTGAGTCAGTCGGCTTTCTCCTCGGTGGCGAGGTTGGTGAGGGGATAGGCCCCGAACAGGGCCAGGTGCTCGCAGAGGGGGGTGAGGTCGGCGATCGCCCCCTCCAGCGGCGCGGCGCCGTTGGGAAGCTCGAGATCGACGAAGAAGATGTATTCGCCCATCTCCCGCTTGGAGGGCCGCGACTCGATCCGGCTCATGTTCAGCCCCTGGCGGGCGAAACAGCCCAGCGACTCCAGCAGGGCACCGGGCTGGTTGGAATGGAGCGAGAACGCCAGGCTGGCATGGGGGCCCCGGTGGGAGCGCTCGCCGCGACGCAGCAGCAGGAAACGGGTGCAGTTGCCCGGCACATCGTTGATCGGGTGGGCCAGCACCTCCAGGCCGTGCTCGGCGGCCGCCTCCAGCGAGGCGATGGCGCCCCTGAACCGGCTGCCCCGCACCAGCCGGGCCGCTTCGGCGGTGGAACTGGTGGGCAGCTGCAGGGCCTGGGGCAGGTGCTCCCCCAGCCACTGGCTGCACTGGGCCAGCGCCTGGGGATGGGAGAGCACCTCACTGATGGCGTCGAGGGGGCCACTGCCCACCAGGGCGTGGCGGATGGGCAGCACCAGGGCCCGGGCCACCGCCAGGTCAGGGTGCTCCCAGAGGGCATCAAGGCAGCTGGTGACCCCCCCCTCGACGGAGTTCTCCACCGGCACCACCGCCAGATCGCAGTCGCCGTCCGCCAGGGCCCGGATCACGGCGCGGATGCCCTGCTGGGGCACGAACGCCACCGCCTCGAGGCCCTCGAGGGCTGCCAGTCGCTGTGCCGCCTGCTCACCGTAGGTGCCGACGGGACCGAGAAAGGCAAGACGCATGGCGTTGGGACGGTCTGGGGTGATCGGTAAGATCATGGCCTGCCGGCCCGCAGGCCATGTCCCTGGCCTTCAGCGCCAGTCAGCAACTCGACCTCCCGGTGGCCAGCGAGGCGGATCGCCTGCCCGCCTATCTCGATGATGAGCAGCGGGTGGTGCAGGCCCTGCTCGACCCCACCCAGCTCGAACCCCTCGGCCCCGGCCGCTACCGCTACACCGTGAGCCAGGTGCGGGTGTTCCAGCTGAAGATCCAGCCGGTGGTGGAGCTGCAGGTGGTGCGTCGCCAGGGCCGGCTGGAGCTCGAGGCCCTCGACTGCCAGCTCGAAGGGCTCGGGCTGGTGGACGACTTCCGCCTCGGGCTCTGCTCCTGGCTCGCGGCGGCCGATGGCGGCCTGACGGGGGAGGCCAGTCTCTCGGTGACGGTGAGCCGCCCCACCCTGCTGCAGCTGATCCCCCCCAAGGTGCTGGAGGCCACGGGCCGCTCGGTGCTCGGCGGCATCCTGCTGGGCATCAGGACCCGGGTGAGTCAGCAACTGCTGGGGGATTTCCAGCGCTGGTGCCGATCGACCTGAGAAAGCTGAGGCGGTGCAGGGGCGTGGGTCCCAGCCGCTGGATGGCCTCCCGGTGCTGGCGGGTGCCGTAGCCGGCGTGGCGCTCCAGGCCGTAACCGGGGTGACGCAGCGCCAGGCGCCGCAGCAGGGCATCCCGCTCCTGCTTGGCGAGCACGCTGGCGGCAGCGATCGCGGCGCAGCGGCCGTCCCCGCCCACCAGGGTGGACTGGGGGCCGGGCCAGCCCCGCAGGGGCAGCACCCCATCCACCAGCAGCAGCCGGGGGGGGCGGGCCAGCCGTTGCAGGGCCCGCAGCATCGCCCATTCGGTGGCACGGCGCACCCCCCAGCGATCGATCTCGGAGGCGCTGGCCTGGCCCAGGGCCCAGGCCAGGGCGTGGTGGTGCAGCAGGGGGACCAGTGCCTCACGGCGCCGGGCGGTGAGCCTCTTGCTGTCGTTCAGGCCCGCCGCCGCCAGGGTCGCCAGGGCCCTGGCCGGCAGCACAACCGCCGCCGCGAACACCGGGCCGAACAGGCTGCCCCGGCCGACCTCGTCCACACCGGCGCAGTCTGCGGGTTCGAGTCCGCCCCAGACCTCAGCGTCGGGCTGTCCGAGGTCCGCGGCGCCGGGGCACCGGAGGCCGTCGTGGCCGGGGCGATCAGCCAGCGGCGGAGGAGCGGCGGCGGCGGCGGCGGGGTTCTCCCGCGTCGGCGGCAGCGGCCTCGGCCGCAGACGCCGCGGCGGCCGCCACCACAGGGACCGGAGCGGCCGCGGCTGCGGAGCGGCCGGAGGAGCGCCGGCTGGGGACGGCCACGGTCACCAGCTCGGAGGGGACGGGGGTGGGCAGGGGTTCGAACGGGGCCGGGGTGATCTCCAGGATGGGGATCGCCTCCGGCACCGGGGAGTCGAGCGGCCCGGCGACAGCGGCGGATTCGGCAGCTTCAGGGGCTTCGGCCATGCCGTTGGACTCGGAGATGCCGTTGCCGTCGGCCATGCCGTTGCGGCCCTCACCGTTGCGGCCGCGCCGACGGCGCCGGGAGCCGCTGGCGGCCAGCTGCTGGCGGGCTTCCTCCAGGACGGCCTCGGGGTCGGCGTCGGGGCGCACCACGCGCACCATCAGGCTGTCGCCGGTGGGGACCGGATCCAGCAGCAAGGCCGGACTCAGCCCCATCCAGCCGTAGACCAGCTCCTGCTCAGGATCCATCGGCACGGCCAGCACCTCGGGCTCCTGGCGGCGCTGCGGGGCGTCGCTGGCGGCACTCTCCTGGGCCGCCGGCAGGACGGCGCTGCCGTTGCCGCCACCCTCGCCGTAGCCGCCCAGGGCGGCGGTCTCGGCCCCGTCGGAGCCACGGCCGCCGCGGCCGCCACGGCGGCGGCGGCCGCTGCCGCCGGACTCACCGGCGCCGGTGGAGGGGCTGGCCACCTCGGCCCGGGCCGAGGCCGCCGAGCGCACCAGGCCGGAGACCGTCGCCAGGGGCTGGAGGGTGTCCCTGCCCGGCAGGACGGCCACGTGGCCGAGGCCGCCACAGCTGGGGCAGGCGCGGCCGAACAGTTCGTAGATGTTCTGGCCCTGGCGTTTGCGGGTGAGTTCCACCAGACCGAGCTCGGTGAGCTGGGCGATCTGGGGGCGGGCCGTGTCATCGCGGCTGGCCTGGGTGAAGTGCTCCAGCAGCTGCAGCTGGTCGCGCCGGGACTCCATGTCGATGAAGTCGATGATCACGACGCCGCCGATGTTGCGCAGCTTGAGCTGGCGGGCGATCTCCACCGCCGCCTCGCAGTTGGTCCAGAGCACCGTCTCGCGGGCGTTGGCCGAGCGGGTGAACGAGCCGGAGTTGACGTCGATCACCGTGAGCGCCTCAGTGGGCTCGATGATCACGTAGCCGCCGGAGGGGAGATCCACCCGGGGCTTGAGGGCGTCGCGGATGGCGGCGTTGACCCGGTAGTGCTCCAGGATCTCGGTGGGTTCGCCGTGGTGCTCCACCAGAAGGTTGGCCTGGTCGGCGCCGAGGAAGGCGTTGACCCGGGCCACCGCATCGGCGCTGTCGACCACCACCCGCAGCACATCGGGGCTGTAGAGGTCGCGAAGCACCCGATGGATGAAGTCCTCATCGCGGTTGAGGAGAACGGGCGGGGAGGCCGTTTCGGCCGCCTGCTGGATCGATTCCCACTGGCGCAGCAACGCCTCGAGGTCGTCGATCAGCGTCTCCTCGCTGACGTCCTCGGCCTCGGTGCGGATCAGCAGGCCGGCGCCCGGGGGCTTGATCAGCACGCCGAGGGCACGCAGCCGGTTGCGCTCGTTCTCGCCGTTGATGCGCCGGGAGATGCTGACCCCCTGGCCGTGGGGCTGGAGCACCAGGAAACGCCCCGGCAGGGACAGGTTGCCGGTGAGGCGCGGACCCTTGGTGCCCGTGGGCTCCTTCATCACCTGGACGAGCACCTTCTGGCGGGGCTCGAGCAGCTCGGTGATGCCGGCGCCCCCCTTCTTCAGGCGCAGGGGACCCAGATCGGTGATGTGGATGAAGCCGTTCTTCTCGCTTTCGCCGATGTTGACGAAGGCGGCATCGATCCCGGGCAACACGTTCTCGACGGTTCCGAGGTAGACGTCACCGATCTGGTAGCGACCCTGGGCAACGATCAGTTCATCGACGCGTTCGTCGTTGAGCACTGCGGCGATCCGCAACTGCTCAGCGATGACGATCTGCTGGGGCATGGAAGAGATGGTGGGCTCAGTGGAGCCCTGCCGGGGGGCAGGTGGGGGAAGCAATCGGACGGCGACTGTGGCGGTCGCTCAGCCACTGGAGAGGATCAGGCCGGACCCCGGAAACAAGGGAATCGGCTGGTTGCCTGGTCTGGCCCCCAGAAGCCGAGGGCCCGGATGGGAGCAGTGACGTCGTCGGGCCGGCAGCGTGACGGAAGGAATGACGTTCCTTCCCGATGCAAAGCAACGAAGACCGAACCAGGCAATGTTGACTGTGATAGCGCTTTCGCCGAGGAGCTTCTAGAAAGCGTCCCTGATGCAGAAGCGTCTGGGCGGGGGAGGAAGAAGGGAGGGAATCCCTCTATTCCTGTCTCCGTCTAGGGCGAACTTAGCATGCGTCCAGCCGGAGGCAACGGCGCTGGACCGGACCGAGCACCAGCGGCTGGCCCAGGCCGGTGCTCAGCCAGTGGCGCAGATGGTCCGGCCGCAGGCTGCGGCCCTGGGGATCCACGGCGGCCTCCAGATCAAGCACCTGGTCCGCCCCGGAGGGGCCTTCGGCGGGCACCAGGCGGAGGTCGAGCAGGTAGGGGCGGCACTCCCGCTCCCTGGGGCGCCCCTTCTTGTCCTGGTCCTGCCAGGGGAGGCTGGTGGCCTCCAGCAGGGCCGCGACCGCCGCGGCCCAGCGCTGCGGCGTCAGTGCAGCCGGATTCAGGATCGCCGGATCGGGGTCCGCCTGATCCGGCTCCGCCTGATGGGGGACCGGCCGCAGCGTGAACCGCCACTCGGCAACACGGATCTGCTGGGCCAGGCCCGGGGTCGCCAGGGGCACGGCCACGGCCGAGAGCAGGGTCAGCTCGGCGCTGAGTTCCGCCTGCAGCCGCCGGCGGGCGGTCTCGGGGTCGACCGGGGCGGCGAAGTCCAGGTCGAGCCATTCGTGCAGGCCCTCCACCCCGAGGGGCAAAGGCAGTGCCACCTGCAGCCGCGGGAGGGGATGGAAGCCGCCGGTGAAGCTCACCGGCAGGCCGCTGCGGCGCAGGGCCCGCTCCATCAGCCGCAGGGTGTCGAGATGGCTGATCAGGGCCAGGGAGCCGGTCTTGGCGAAGGCGAAGCGCAGCCGGCAAACCCGCTCGCTGGCCGGCGCCCGCGGCGGCAGCGGCGGCGGCACGGGGGGTGGCGGGATCACCACGTTGTGCCCCAGCTCCGGACCGCAGACCCCGCAGCTGCTGCAGCCCTCGAAGGAGCAGTCCGGCACCACGGCGGCGGCCAGGGCCCGGCCCAGATCCTCCGCCAGCCATGCCTTGTCGACCCCGGAATCGATGTGGTCCCAGGGCAGGGGCTGGCGGCAGAAGGCCTCCAGGTCGCCGGTGGCGAAGGCCTCCGCCGCACTCCAGCCGCCCATCTCCAGGGCCCGGTAGGAGCCCCCCAGGCCGGCGGCCTCGATGGCGCCGGTCCAGGCGGCATGGCTGCGGTCGGCGGATTCGAACCAGGCATCCAGGCCCGCGCCGGCCCGCCAGGCCGCCTCGATCACCGGCGCCAGCCGCCGGTCGCCGCGGCCGACGAAGTCCTCCACCGCCGACAGGCGCACGTCGGTGTAGTTGGTCTTGATGCCCCGCAGGGGCCGCAGGGCGTCGCGCAGCAACTGCTGCCGGCGCCGGAACTCCGCCGTCGACACGCTGTGCCACTGGAACGGCGTGTGGGGCTTGGGGGTGAAATTGCTGATTGTGAGGTTGAGCTGCAACCGGCCCAGATCACGGCACTGCTGCTGCAGCCCCCGGCAGGTGTCGACGATGCCGAGCACGTCGGCGTCGGTCTCGCCCGGCAGGCCGATCATGAAATAGAGCTTCACGCGGCTGTAGCCGTTCTCCATGGCGGTGCGGATGCCGCGCAGCAGTTCCGCGTCCGTGAGCCCCTTGTTGACGATGTCCCGCAGGCGCTGGGTGCCGGCCTCGGGGGCGAAGGTGAGCCCGGCCCGGCGGGTGCCACCGAGGATGTGGGCGATCGAGGTGTCAAAGCGGTCGACCCGCTGACTGGGCAGGGTGAGGCTGACGTTGTGCTCCGCCAGCCGGTTGCGCAGCTCCACCCCCACCGCCGGCAGGGAGAGGTAATCGCTGCAGCTGAGCGACAGCAGCGAGAAGTCGCTGTAGCCGGTGCGGAGCATGCCCTCCTCCACCGCCTCGATGACCGCCTCGGGCTCCACGTCCCGGGCCGGGCGCGTCAGCATCCCCGGCTGGCAGAAGCGGCAGCCACGGGTGCAGCCGCG
>CAZBMT010000101.1:0-5501 GCA_964492645.1 uncultured Cyanobium sp.
TCTTGGCGAGTTGCAGCGTGCCGTTGCTGATCGTCGTCGCTCCGGAGTAGGTGTTTCGCCGCCTGCGCGAGGGGGTGACACAGGACTTATTGATGCCGCGGCCTCAAGGGCTTTTGACAGGGCTGGATGTCCTTCGGGGTCGGCAACCGAGCAGGCCGATGGCCAGGGCGCCGGCCGCAAGCGGGAGCAGGACGTTGTCGTTGGCCAGCTCCAGCCATTCCCCCATCGGCAGGAAGAAGGAGATGCTCAGGTAGGGGATGAGCCAGGTGCTGAGAATCGGCATCAGGACGAGGGTGGTCCAGCCTCGACGGCCGGGATTGCTGTTTCCCTGGCAGAGCAGGGCCCCACTGACGCCAACGGCGGGCAAAAGAAAGATGAACTTGTAGTCGTAGGACCTGGTGAGTAGATATGTGCCGATCCAGGTCGCCGTGAACAGGCTCAAGGTCACGGAGACCAGCTTCGGATCGACCCCGGCGGCCCCTCGGGACAGGAAGTTCCTGAGCTGCTGCGGCATTCCCTGGCGCCCGGCGCCTACGGCACCTGCCGCAAGAAACATCAGCTTCATCGCCAGCCAGCCGTATGACGGGGTACTGGTGAAGCTGTCAGAAGAGGACAGCCCGGCGAGCAGTCCATGGCTGAGAAGAGCTCCGGAGGGACGGGGTGAATTCTTCAGGATCAGCCCGATCCAGGGCAGAACCAGGGCAAGCCCGGCTGATGCTCCCAGGACGGCCCAGCGGAGGCTGCGGGCCGAAGGTCCCATCGTGGAACCCGCCCATGGTTGCAATCCATGTGTGGCGACGATTCCGAACAGAGGAAGGATCTTGGTGGCCACCGCCAGGAAGCCGAGACCGGCGGCAGCGACAGCGGATCCCCGCTGTTCTCGTGCGATCGCGAAGGACAGCAGCGCAAGGAGCAGGAAGACAATCAGATCGTTGTTTCCCCGCTCCAGCACCAGCTGGAATGGCAGTGACAGGTAGGCAACTGACAAGAGAATCCCCGCCACAAGAGCCGAGGGAATCAGGGTGAAGAAGAATTCGGAGGTAAGTAGGGCGGCGACCACCCCCAGAAGCAGACCCAGCCAGCCCAGACTTGCGCTGGAGAGGCCAAGGAAGCGGAACATCCACAGCGCCAGCGGGGGATAGGTGAACAAGCGTCCGTAGGGATCGCAGTTCACGGCCCCCTCGAAGAGATCGACCAGGCTGCCGCTGCAGCGAGCGCTGTGGGTGAGCATCGCCATGTCGGCGAAGGGCGGTGTGACCATTGCGAGACGCCGGATGGGCGCGAAGGCCAGGCCCTGCCATTCCTGGAGAGCGGGAAAGGCATAGACCACAAGAGAAAAAAGAAGATAGAGAAAACTCGTAACGGCCAGAATCCAGCCGAGTAAGTCACCGATGAAACAAAAGCATCCCTGAAGCTTTCTGTTGTGCATCGACTTCCTGATCTTCCTGTAGATTTTATCAGCGACTGAAACTACTCTTTGAGTTTGTGATCTTCTCAGCCCTGCATTTCGACGTACTCGGGGCTCCAGCGGCAGGCCTCCAGGCGCGCGAGGGCGGCCTCGGAGGTGGTGGCCCGGCGGGCCAGTCCGTCCCGCACCGCCTGGATCGCCACCGCTTCGGCCACGGCCCGCGACACCGCCTGGACGGCCACCAGGGGTGGCATCAGGGGGGCGTCGGGATCGCTCGCGGCCGGGATCACCCCGGCCAGGGCCTCGATGCTGGCATCGATCATGGCGTCGCTCACTTCCGTGGCGCCCACGGCCACCGCGCCATAGCCCAGGCCCGGGAACACGAAGCAGTTGTTGCACTGCCCGATCACCCGTTCGGTCGGCTCGCCCGTGCTGCCGGCGCAGAGCACCGGCGGGAAGGGGCTGCCGGTGGCCACCAGGGCCCGGCCCCGGCTCCAGCGCAGCAGGTTCTCCGGGGTGATCTCCGCCAGGGGGGTGGGATTGGAGAGGGGCAGGACGATCGGCCGCCCGCCGCCGGCGCAGAGGGCCTCCACCACCGCCTGATCGAAGGCTCCGGCGGCGGTGGAGGTGCCGATCAGCACCCCAGGTCGTACCGCCTCGATCACCGCCAGCAGGCCCGGGCCCGGCCCATCGGCAGGCTCCACCGCCCCGAACCGTGCCGCCAGCGCCTCCGGCCCCTTGGCGAATGGCCGGGCGCCGCCGCTGAGGCCCGGGGTGCCGGTGTGGACCAGTCCGTCGCGGTCGATCAGCCAGAGGCGCTCGGCGGCTTCGGGGGCCGTCAGGCCCTCCCGCTGCAGGAGGCGCCAGAGCCGTTCGGCGATGCCGCAGCCGGCGCTGCCCGCCCCGAAGATGACGATCTGCTGGTCGGCCAGCCGCCGCCCGAGGCCCCGCAGGCCGGCCAGGATCGCCGCCGCCGCCACGCTGCTGGTGCCCTGGATGTCGTCGTTGAAGCTCGGCACCCGGTGCCGGTAGGCCTCCAGCACGGGGCGGGCGTGGGCGGCCCCGAAGTCCTCCCAGTGCACCAGGGCGCCGGGGCAGACCGCCTGCACCGCGGCGATGAAGCGGTCAAGGAAGGCGGTGTAGGCCTCCCCCTGCAGCCGCGGCCGGCGCAGGCCGGGGTAGCAGGGGTCGGCCAGCAGTTCGGGCCGGTCGGTGCCGACGTCAAGCATCACCGGCAGGCCCCTCGCCGGATCGAGCCCGGCGCAGAGGGTGTACACCGCCAGCTTCCCCTGGCAGATCTGGATGCCCCCCACCCCCTGATCGCCGATGCCGAGGATCCCCTGGGCGTCGGTGACCAGGAGCAGGTCCGGACTCTGGCCGGAGGAGCCGCCGCAGGCCTGGGCGAGCAGCTCCTCGAGCCGCTCCTGCTGCGGTGCAGCCAGGTAGATCCCCTGGCTGGGGCTGCGGTAGGTGTGGCTGAAGTGCTGGATCGCCTGCCCCACCGTGGGGGTGTACACGATCGGCATCGCCAGCTCGATGTGGTCGGCGAGGAAGCGGTGGAACAGGGTGACGTTCCTCTCCCTCAGGGTCTGGAGATAGGCGTAGCGCTCCAGGTCGCTGCCCATGGCGTGGAACGCCAGCCGGCAGCGCTCCACCTGCTCCTCGATCGTCTCCACCCGCCAGGGCAGCAGGGCCTCCAGCCCCAGCGCCCGCCGTTCCTCCCGGCTGAAGGCGGTGCCCTTGTTGAGCAGCGGATCATTGAGCAGCTCGGCGCCCCGGAGGGTGGTGCTCCGCTGGCGACGGGGTTCGGCGACCACGGCGTGCTCCTGGTTCCGCTGGTGCCCCCATCATCCACGGGCTGGAAGGGATCGCGGCTGGCGAACCTGCGGGGACCGCCGGGTTCCACCTCGGCAGCTGCCCCTACGGTTGAAGCTCAGGACGCCCCAGGATCCGTGGTCGGCATGTCCGGCCCGTCAGGTTCAGTGGCGGGCTCAGCCTGGTGAGAGATGGCCCACGACGATGCTTTGTACGACGGCAGGCTGGTGGGGCTGCTGGAGCTGGTCTGGTGGGATGGCTTCCTGTCCCCCGGCGGCCCTGATGACGTCGATCGGGTTCTGGATGGTCTGGATCTCACTGAACGGTCGGTGCTGGACATCGGTTGCGGTGTCGGCGGCGTCGATGTGCATCCGGTGCAGCGCCACGGTGCCGGCTACGTGAGCGGCATTGATGTGGAGGACAACCTGCTGGGGTGAGCCCGAGCCCGGGTGGCTCGCTATGGCTTGAGCCATCGCATCGGTGTGGCGAAGGTGGCGCCGGGCCCCCTGCCATTCCCTCCGGGGACCTTCCAGCTCGTGTTCTCCAAGGACTCGATCCTGCACATCCACGACAAGGAGTCCCTGGCCCGTGAGGTGTTCCGGGTGCTGCGCCCGGGCGGATGGTTCGCGGCCAGCGATTGGTTGATGGGCCACGACGGTGAGCCGTCGCCCGCCAGGCGCGACGACATCGCCGCTGAGGGTCTCGCTTTCGGCATGGCCTCACCGGGTCGGTACGCAGCAGCGCTGCAGGAGGCCGGCTTTGTCGACGTGATGGTGACCAGTCGCCAGGCGTGGTACCTGCAGACGGCCCGTGATGAACGCTGCCGGATCCAGGGCCCTCTGTACGCCAGGGCTGTTGAGGCCTTCGGTGCGCCGTTCGTCGACCACGACATCGACCTGTGGACGGCGATGATCACCTGGCTGGAGACGGGGGAACACCGGCCGTCCCAGCAGGCCCATGAAGCTCCAGCCCCCATGAAGATCGTGCGCTATCAAGACGCGGCTGGCGCCATCCACCTGGCCTGCCGCCACCCCGACGGCAGCCTCGAGCGCCTGGCGGGCGACCTGTACGGGGATCTGGAGCCCACGGGCGAGCCGGCCGTGGCGGCGAGGATCCTGGCGCCCCTCGAGCCGCGCACCATCCTCTGCATCGGCCTCAACTATCGCCGCCATGCCGCCGAGACCGGCGCCGCGATCCCCTCCTGGCCGGTGCTGTTCATGAAGCTGCCGGGGGCGGTGCAGCATCCGGAGGCGCCGATCACCCTGCCCACCACGGCGCCCAGCCACCAGGTTGACTACGAGGGGGAGCTGGCGGTGGTGATCGGCCGCACCTGCCGCAACGTGCCGCGCTCCGAGGCCCTGGGGGTGGTGCTGGGCTACACCTGCGCCAACGATGTGAGCGCCCGCGACTGGCAGAAGCAGTCCCAGCTCGGCGGCGGCCAGTGGTGCCGCGGCAAGAGCTTCGACAGCTTCGCGCCCCTGGGCCCCTGCCTGGTGACCGCCGAGGCGATTCCCGACCCCCAGGCCCTCCACCTGCGGACCCGCCTCAACGGCCAGACGGTGCAGGCGGCCAGCACCTCCGACATGATCTTCCCGGTAGCGGAGATCATTGAATTCCTGAGCGCCAGCACCACCCTGCCGGCCGGCACCGTGATCCTCACCGGTACCCCCAGCGGCGTCGGCATGGCGGCTGATCCGCCCCGCTGGCTGCGCCGCGGCGATACGGTTGAGGTGGAGATCGAAGGCATCGGCGTGCTGCGCAATCCGGTGCTGGAGGAGTCCACCCCAGAGCAGGCCCGCTGAGGGCCGGTCCCTGTCGCGTCAGATGAAGCTCTCCGCCGCCTGGACCTGCCAGCCCTCCAGGGCCGCCGGCTGCGGCGGCCATCGCCACTTCGCCGTGCTCGGCCAGCGGGGGCGGGGCCGGGAGCGCAGCGTCGAGCTCCAGGCGGTGCTGGACCCCGGCTTCCGGCTGCTGGTGCCCCTGCGCGAGCTGCGCGACCGCGCCGCCTGGCTGCCGGGCTGGCAGCGCCTGCCCCACCAGGAGGAACTGCCCGTAAACTTCAATGCCTCCCCAGCAAACCTGTGACCTTCAAAGGAACCCTGGAGGAACTCCAGTCGCTTGTCGAAGGGCTCGGCTGTTCCGGTCACTGGGTGCACGAAGGGGCCTTCGAGATGCTTGTCATCGAGGACGGCGAGTCGAACCTGCGCCTCAACTGGTGGCCCGGCACCGGCACCCTGATGCTGGTGGGGGACCCGGCCCAGCGCAGGGACCTGGAGCC
>CAZBMT010000101.1:5601-7429 GCA_964492645.1 uncultured Cyanobium sp.
ACCACCAGCTCCGTGGTGCCGCTGCGGCGCAGCAGATCGCCGAGCACCAGCAGGTCGTTGCCGTGGATCAGGCCGATGCAGCCATCGGTGCCGCTGCTCCGTCCCCGGCCGGCGCTGGGGTCGTGGTGAATGCCCAGGCCCCGTCGGTCGGTGGGGAACGCCGGCTCCAGACCGATCCAGAGGAAGCGACCCAGCTCCGCGTCATCCGTCGGTGCGATGGGGGTGATCTCGGTGACGGCGTAGCGGCCCCGCGGCAGCGGGGCCTTGCTGCCCAGCCGGTGGCGGTCGCCCTCCTGGCGCCGCAGCCGGCCCACCAGCGCCTCATAGGCCCGGGGCGGCTGGCCCGGGAGCAGCAGCTGCAGTTCCCAGATCGGATCGCCGGTGACGGGCAGCTGGCGGTCGGTGCGCACCAGCACCATCCGGCCGCCTGCGGCCGCCACCCCATGGGCGGCCTGGGCGGCCCGGACCGATGGGGCGGGGCCGCCCAGGACCGGGCCCAGCGCCCAGGCGAGGACCAGCAGGACCTGGCCGGTGAAACGCTTCATGGACAGCACGGGACCAGCGCCCGTGTTACCGCCCGGGAACGGGGGCCACAAGGGTGGGGGTGCCGCTCCCTGAAGGATCAGGCCGGTTCGTCACCGTCCCGGCTGATCGTCACCAGGGCCGGCGCGAACAGGAACACCGTGTCCCCCAGCCGCTCCGACTGGCCGTCCAGGGCGAAAACGCCGCCGGAGACGAAGTCAATGGTGCGCTGGGCCTCCTCCGGCGCCATGGCACTGAGGTGCAGCACGACGGTCTTGAACTGCTGCACCGCCAGCACCGCCTCCACGGCCTCCTCGAAGCGGCCCGGTGTCATGACCACTACCTCGTGAAACCAGGAGCCGAAGGGGGTTTCCATCGCTCCAGGTTGCCTCAGGGCGTCCCCCCCAGCCAGCGGCAGGGCGTGAGCCTGTGCTGGGAACCGGCTCAGGCGACCAGGGCGATGGCGTCGATCTCCACCCGGGCGCCCCTGGGCAGGGCCGCCACCTGCACGCAGGCGCGGGCCGGAGCGACGCCCTGGCTGAAGAGATCGGCGTAGAGGGCGTTCACCCGGGCGAAATCGGCGAGGTCGACCAGGTACACCGTGGTGCGCACCACCTGATCGGGGCGGCAGCCGGCGGAGGCCAGCACCGCCTGGAGATTGCTCAGCACCTGGCGGGTTTCAGCCTCCACGTCCCCATCGCCCACCAGCAGCCCGCTCACCGGGTCGAGGGCGATCTGGCCGGAGCAATAGAGGACCCCGCCAGCGAGCACGGCCTGGTTGTAGGGACCCACCGGAGCGGGGGCGGCCGGGGTGTTGACCGGATGAGACAGGGGGCTGTGCCTTTGGTCACCTCCGCCGGCGCTGGAACTCATGACGGGTAAAAATGCGGGACTGGGATCTTATTGCGTCCATCAACACCATCGCCAAGCCGTCCGCCACCCCCGCCGCCGCGCCGTCCACCGCTGCCGCCACGGCCCTCAACCCCGGGGGCACGCCCGGCGCCCACGTCCGCATCGAGGATCTCTGGTACCGCTACCCGGGCCGCGACGTCTCCGCCTGGACCCTGCAGGGGATCGACCTCACCCTCGGGGCCGGCGAGCTGGTGGGGCTGCTGGGCCCCTCCGGCTGCGGCAAGACCACCCTGCTGCGCCTGATCGCCGGCTTCGAGCGCCCCGGCCGCGGCACGATCAGCATCGGCGGGCGTCCGGTGGCGGCCCCGGACCGCCTGCTGCCCCCGGAGCGGCGGGGGATCGGCATGGTCTTCCAGGACGATGCCCTGTTCCCCCATCTCGATGCCTGGCGCAA
>CAZBMT010000102.1:0-7412 GCA_964492645.1 uncultured Cyanobium sp.
CCCCAGCGGTCCTGCTCGAAGCGCCCCTCCACCCGCCAGCCCGCCACCGCCAGATCCCGCTCCAGGCCTGGGGCCTGATCCACCAGCAGGCCGCTGAGCAGCCCCACGCCGCCGGGGCTGAGCAGGTGCCCGAACCAGGGAATCAGGGCCTCGATCACCGGCGCCAGGATGTTGCACAGCAGCAGATCCGCTGGACGCCCCTCCAGCAGCGCCACCAGCGCCTCCGCCGAGCCCGTGGCGACCGCCAGCGCTGGGGGCCCGAGTTCGTTCAGGGCGGCGTTCTGGCGGGTGGCCCGCTCCGCCAGGGGATCGGTGTCGGCGGCGGCCACCCCCGCCGCCCCCAGCCGCAGGGCGGCCAGGCCCAGGATGCCGCTGCCGCAGCCCAGATCGGCCACCCGCAGCCCCTCCAGACCCGCCCCAAGCCCCGCCAGGGCCCGCTCCTCGGCGAGGGCCTCCAGCGCCTCCAGGCAGAGGCGGGTGGTGGGATGGCTGCCGGTGCCGAAGGCGCTGCCCGGATCGATGCGGATCACCAGCCGCCCGGCGTGCTCGGGCGGCACCTCCAACCAGGCCGGCAGCACCAGCAGCCTCTCCCCCACCGGATCGGGCCGCCAGTGGCTCTTCCAGCTCAGGCTCCAGTCCTCATCGGCCTGCCGCTGCCAGCGGATCGGCGGCACGGCCAGGCCGAAGGGTTCCCCCAGCGGGGACAAGGCCCGCTCCAGCTCCTGGCGCTGGTCGGCGGGCCAGTCGCTCTCCGGCAGCCAGGCCAGCAGCTGACGCTGCTGCGGCGCCTCGGGGGGGTGCTGGAGCGCCAACCGCCCGACGCCCAGCAGCGGCAGCTTCCAGAGCAGGGATTCCTCCAGCTCGGCCGGGGCGGCCATCTCCAGCCGCCACCAGACCAGGCCCATCAGAGGGTGACAGGGTGGGCGGCCTGGATGCCGTTGATGCCGTGGATCACCGCCAGCAGGCTGGGGGGGATCGGATCGTCGAGGCTCAGCACCATCACGGCGTCGCCCCGCACGATGCGGCGGCCCACCTGCATCGAGGCGATGTTGACGTTGTGCTCGCCGAGCAGGGAGCCCAGCTGGCCGATGATGCCGGGCATGTCCCGGTGGCGGGTGAAGAGCATGTGACGGCTGGGCGTCACGTTCACCGGGAATTCGTCGATCGTGGTGATGCGCAGTTCACCGTCGGTGAACACCGCTCCGGTGACGCTGTGGTTGCCCCGCGGGCTGCGGGAGCTGAGCTGCAGCGAACCGCCGGCGAAGTCACGGCTGGCGTCGTCCTTGACCTCGAGCACGTGGATGCCTCGCTCCCTGGCCTCCAGGGTGGCGTTGACGTAATTGATGCTGTCGCCGAGGGCGGCCGAGAGGATGCCCTTCAGCGCCGCCACCACCAGGGGCTGGGCCGGGTGGGAGGCGAATTCGCCCTGCAGCCGCACCTCCAGCTCGCTGATCTGGCCTCCGGCCAGCTGGCTGAGCAGCAGGCCGAGGGTTTCGGCCAGCTGCAGATGGGGCTTGAGCAGCTCCATCACCTCGGGGGTCAGACCGGGGATGTTGACGGCGCTGCGGGCCGGCAGGCCCAGGAGCACGTCCCGGATCTGCTCGGCCACATCGATCGCCACGTTCTCCTGGGCTTCCTCGGTGGAGGCCCCCAGGTGCGGGGTGAGGATCAGCCGCTCCCTGACCAGGCGCAGGGGGGAATCGGCCGCCAGCGGCTCCTTGGCGTAGACGTCGAGGGCCGCACCGGCGATGACGCGGTTCTCGACCGCATCGGCCAGGGCCTGCTCGTCGATGATGCCGCCGCGGGCGCAGTTCACCAGGCGGGCGGTTGGTTTCATCGTGGCCAGCAGCGCCGCGTTGACCAGGTTCTCGGTGTCCGGCGTGCGGGGCAGGTGCAGGCTGACGTAGTCGGCTTCGGCGAACAGCTGGGGCAGGGGCAGCAGCCGCACCTGGAGCAGCTGGGCGCGTTCGGCGGAGATGAACGGGTCATAGGCGGCCACGTCCATGCCCAGGGCCCGGGCGACGCGGGCCACGTGGGAGCCGATCTTGCCGAGGCCCACCACGCCGAGGGTCTTCTTGTAGAGCTCGTTGCCGACGTAGGTCTTGCGGTCCCAGCCGCCGGCCATGGTGCTGGCATGGGCGTGGGGCACATGCCGCGACAGGGAGAGCATCAGCGCCAGGGCGTGCTCGGCGGCGGCGATCGTGTTGCCCTCCGGCGAGTTGACGACGATCACCCCGCGGCGGGTGGCGGCGGGCACATCGACGTTGTCGACGCCTACACCGGCCCGGCCGATGATGCGCAGATGGCTTGCGGCCTCGATTACCTCGGCGGTCACCTGGGTGCCGGAGCGGATCATCAGGCCCTCGTACTCGCCGATGCATCCCACCAGCTGCTCCGGGCTCAGACCCGTGCGCACGTCCACCTGGGCGACCTGGGAGAGGATGTCGATCCCCGCCTGGTCGATGGGATCGGAGACCAGAACCTTCGTCATGTCCGGCAGCGGTGGGGAGGGCGGGGGGTGCGCCCCCAGGGGGGCAGGCCGGAGGTGCAGTGTAGAGAGCGGTGCGGAGACGAGCCCATGTCCCTGAGTGTGGTGGTCGTGCTGGACGACCGGGACCGCCTGCATGCCCTGCGGGATCGGTTGCAGGCGCTTCAGCCGGCCCCGAGCCGGGTCGTGCTGATCGGCAGCGGTGAGGCCCCCCTCGCCAGCGTCGAGCGGCTGGATCCGGCCGCGGCCCGGCGGCGGCGCCAGCGGTCGATGGTGCGCTGGCTGCTGCCCTTCGGCTTCCTGGCGGGGCTCACCTTCACCCAGATCACCGATCTGCACACCTTCAGCTTCGCCGGCGCCTACGGGGAGCCCCTGATCGGCGGCCTGCTGGGCATGGGCTCCGGCTGGATGGGCAGTTTCGCCGCCGCCGCCAGCGTCAGCTCGGAGGAGGACGACCGCATCCGCGTCCTGCGCAACCGGCTCGACGAGGGCTGCTGGCTGCTGCTGCTGGAGGCCCCCGTCGGCCGGGAGATCCCCTGGACCACCATCCAGCTGGCGCGACCGACGGCGGTCGTTCGGCTGGACGACACCTGAGGCTGGAGGGCCCATGCTTCCACGACGGGACCTGCTGGAGGGGAGTCGCCACCCGGAGGAACTCGGGGCCCTCTTCACCCTGGCGGAGACGGCCCTGCGCACCTGGGAGCCCCAGGTCAGCGGCTTTCTCGAGGCGGCGGTGCGGGAGGAGGCCGAGGACCGGCTCGGCACCCTCAGCGATCTGAGCCTCGCCAGTGAGGGCGGCCACCCCGGCGCCGAGCGCCGCTGTCTGCTGCTGGCACGAAGCGGACAGGAGCCGAAGGCCCCCGCCCTGCTGGGGCTGGAGATCAGCGGCAACTTCCTCTTCGATCCCGCCTCCGCAGCCGACATGGCCGAGGGGCTGGCCGGCTCCGGGGCAACGGCGGCGGAACGGGGGGACCTGTGGCTGCGGGGCGATCGGGGCGGCCAGGCGATCGTCAGCGAGGCCCTGGCCCGGCGGCTGGACGGAAGCGAGGGTCTGGTGCGCACGGTGCCGGTGCGGTTCGAGGCCCGGCCCATCGAGGCCCTGCAGCTGCCGGCCCGCCGGCTTCCCCGCCAGCTCACCACGGTGGAGGCCTCCCTGCGGCTGGATGCCCTGGCGTCGGCCGGTTTCGGGCTGTCCCGCAACCGCATGGCCACCCTGATCCGGCAGGGGGCCGTCCGCCTCGACTGGAAGGTGGTCAGCAGTCCCAGCCAGCTGCTGGCCGTGGGGGCACGGGTCCAGCTGGAGGGGCGGGGGGAGCTGCAGGTGCTGGCGATCGAAGCCACCAAGCGGGATCGTTTCCGGATCCGGCTGGAGCGCCATTGAGGGCCTGGCGGCGCAAGTTGACAGGAGGGAAGGCCGGCGAGTAGGAAAAGTCCTGGTTGGAGGCGGATCGGACGGATCGACTGTGAAAGGTCAGCTGTCGGCGATACGTCCTTTTCCCCGAGAATCATCCATCTCGAGGACCATCCACTTCAACGACAATCCATCCTGGCCTTCATCGGGCTGTTGATGGTCGTCGTCTGAAGTCGACGCCGCTTCGTTTACTGCGAACGTGGGCTGCGAACGTGGGCGATTAGCTCAGAGGTAGAGCACTACCTTGACACGGTAGGAGTCACTGGTTCGATTCCAGTATCGCCCATTCAATGATCTGAATCCTCCAGGTTCAAGTCCGGTTCGGTTCGGCGATTCCTTCGCTGCTACCCTCGGCCGTTCCTGTGTGTGAGCCAGCCAGCGTGAGTCCCCCAGAGGCCGTTGCACCTCTCTCCTGCTCGGTGGTGGTGGGTCTGGGCCGGTCGGGTCTGGGGGCGGCCCGTCTGCTGCAGGCCCGCGGCGAGACGGTGGTGGTCATCGAGAGCGGTGACACGCCGGAGCACCGGGCCCTGGCGGCCCAGCTGGAGAGCGAGACCATCGCGGTGCGGCTGGGGGTGCCCCTGAGCCTCGAGGCGTTCCGGGACCTGCCGCTGCCTCCGGCGGTGGTGGTGGTCAGCCCGGGCATCCCCTGGAACCACCCGGTGCTGGAGGCGCTCCGCTCCCGGGGGGTGCAGGTGCAGGGGGAGATCGTGCCCGCCTGGCAGGCCAGCCGCGACGTGCCCTGGATCGGCATCACCGGCACCAACGGCAAGACCACCGTCACCTGCCTGGTGCATCACCTGCTGCAGCAGGCCGGCAGGGATGCGCCCCTCTGCGGCAACGTCGGCATCTCCGCTGCCGAGGTGGTACTGCAGCGGCACCTGGAGCAGGGGCCCAGCCCGGACTGGCTGGTGGTGGAACTGAGCAGTTACCAGATCGAGGCTGCCCCCGCGGTCGCACCGGCGATCGGTGTCTGGACCACCCTCACCCCCGACCACCTGGAGCGCCACGGCACCCTGGACGCCTACCGGGCCATCAAGCGGAGCCTGCTGGAGCACTCCCGTGTCCGCATCCTCAACGCCGACGACCCCGACCTTCGCCACCACGCCGACAGCTGGGACCACGCGGAGTGGATCACCGCCGGCCCCAGGGAGGCCCTGCCACCGGGCCTCGACCCGGTGCTCTGGATCGACGCGGACGATCGGGTGCGGGGCCGCCAGGGCCCCCTGTTTCCGGCCTCCGCCCTGGCCATGCCCGGGGCCCACAACCGTCAGAACCTGCTGCTGGCTGTGGCGGTGGGGCTCCATGCCGGGCTGGAGCCGGCGGTGATGGAGGCCGCCTGCCGCAGCTTCCCCGGTGTCCCCCACCGGCTGGAGCGCCTGCGCAGCCTCCATGGCGTGACCTGGTTCAACGACAGCAAGGCCACCAACTACGACGCCGCCGAGGTGGCCCTGCGGGCCCTGGAGGGTCCCCTGGTGGTGCTGGCCGGGGGCCAGTCGAAGCAGGGTGAAGCCTCGGCCTGGCTGGAGCAGCTCCAGGAGAGGGCGGCGGCGGTGGTGCTCTACGGCGCGGCGCGGCAGGAGTTCGCCGCCCTGCTGGAGTCCAGCGGCTACGGCGGCGTTGTGAGGCAGGAGGAGGGGCTGGAGGGCGCGGTGTCCCTCGCCGCCACCCTGGCTCCCTCCCTGGGCTGCCGCGGGGTGCTGCTCTCCCCGGCCTGTGCCAGCTTCGACCAGTACACCAGCTTCGAGGCCCGCGGCGACCATTTCCGCCGGCTCGTGCTGGACCTCGACACCGACAGCTGAGGCGGACGGACCATGGCCTGGTGGTTGATGAAGAGCGAGCCGGACGTCTACGGCATCCACCACCTGCAGGCTGAGGGCACCACCCTCTGGGACGGCATCCGCAACTACCAGGCCCGCAACTTCATGCGCGCCATGCAGATCGGCGACCGGGCCTTCTTCTACCACTCCAATGCCAGCCCCCCGGGCATCGTCGGCCTGATGGAGGTGGTCGAGACGGGGCTGGTGGACCCCAGCCAGTTCGATGCCGCCTCCAGGTACTTCGATCCGGCCTCCAGGCCGGAGGCCCCGCGCTGGGACTGCGTGCGCCTGGCCTATCGCGCCACCTTCCCGGCGATGCTGAGCCTGGAGGCGCTGCGGGAAGCGTTCAGCGTCGAGGACCTGGCGGTGGTGCGCCGGGGCAATCGCCTCTCGATCCTGCCGGTGAGCGACGCCAGCGCCGCCCGGCTGTTTCTCCTGTTGGGGGTGGAGCCGGATGCCTGAGCCGGCCCCTCAGGCCGCCGGCGCCGAGAAGGCCTGGTGGCCGGGAAACAGGTTGGCCAGGTAGCAGCGGGTCACGCCGCGGTTGCGGATCCCGTTCTGCACGAGAAAGCCCGCCAGGGCGGCCTGAAACAGCCGGTACTGGTCCCAGTTGGGGTGCTGCTCGATGAACTCCCCCATGGCCTCCAGCAGCGGCGCCGGCACCTCCGCCCGCAGGCTCACCAGAGACTCGGACCCGTCCAGCGACAGCAGTGTTCTCGGGCGGGACATGGCGGATGGCTGGCAGCGCGTGAGCCAGTTCTCCACACCCAGGGGGTCGCGTCAAACGCCGCCGCCGGGGGCCATCCTTCCCCCGTCTCAGCCTGAGACACCAGCCGCCACAGGGGCTTCGAAGCGTCCCCGGGGCCGCGGTCGCCCCTCAGGAGCGCTGGCCATCCCCTGTCAAGCGCGGGCGGCGACACCAGCCCGTTCTCCCCATCCCGGGCCGGGGGCCAGCGGCGATCGCCGCCGGCCTGGGGAGAACCGGTGCAAAACCGGGCGGCCGGCTGCGGAATCCGCCAACGATCACCAATCCTGATCCCCGCCGCCCCGATCGGCTGGACTCAGACGCTCCAGGGCGGCGCTGAACGCCTCGCTGGCGGCGGCGCCCCAGCCCCCCTCGATGCCCCGGCCTCCCGGGGCGGGGGTGAGCACCAGCTGCAGGGCCCAATGGTGCCGGTCACCGTCCAGGCCCAGCCACAGGGACCCAGCGTCGCCGGCTTCGGGGTCTTCGATCGGCAGTTCCATCTCCAGGGCCACGGCCTCCTCCGCCATCAGGACATCGGCCATGGCCCGGTGCTGGGCCGTGAGGCGGCAGGCGGCCCGACACAGGGCATCCAGTTCGGCGGCGGTCAGCTCCGTGGCCCAGCCGTCTCCGCCGATGAGGGCGATAAAGGGAGCCCGGGACGGATCCACGACCAGCCGCCAGCCCGGGCCCTCGCTGATCTCCACGGCGGGGTGGCGGGGAGCCTCAGCCGGGCAGCAGGTCGGGCTGGTCCTGCTCGTCGCTGAGCTCGATGATCGCCCGCTGGACCGGCTTGATCATCGAGTCGTCGAGCAGGCCGTCGAAATCATCGAAGCGGCGCTGCTTGGCCCGGAAAGCGATGCGAACGGTGGTCAGGTAGCGGTTGCTGGAGTGACGGATCAGGCTCTCTCCCCGCTGGGCCAGTTCCTTGGCGTTGAGTTCGCTGCTCGGCAT
>CAZBMT010000103.1:0-7304 GCA_964492645.1 uncultured Cyanobium sp.
AGGGTGATGCGACCAAGCTGGTCTGTCATGACGGTTTCCTGGCTTCCCCAGCCTAAGGGGGACGGCAGATCACGACCGTGAACCGGTTGCGGGGCTGACATGGGGATCTCCTGGGCCTCTCCCCCACCAATGCCACCCCCCATCTCACCGCAGCCAGGATGCCCCGATGCCCCCGCCCCCTGCGCCACCTAGGAGCGCCTTCGGCACACCATCGCCGAACGCATGCGCAGGGGCCCCATTGACCAGTCCCTGATGCTCATGGAACTGCTTGGCCGCCACAGCCCAGCCCCGGCGCACGACGTGGCCCTGTGGATCCTAGGGAAGACGTGACCCAGATCGACTACACCACCGAACGCGTGAAACGGATGGTTGGCAAGGTTCACCTTCAACGGCATCACCCGCCAAGGCAACGGTGCCTACACACATGATCAGCGGCTCGGTGAAGGTCCGGGTGGACACCAGGGCCAGGGCCCGCTGCGAGTGCTGCTGTGCGCACGAACACCAGCGCGCCCTGGAAGTGAACCACATCATCCCCAGAAACCAGTGCGGCTCCGACGACCTCAACAACCTGCAGGCGCTCTGCTTCCGCGGTGTGCAGGCCAGCTAAGGCCACCGCGAAGCGGCTATGTGGTCTGGGCGCTGGAGCTCATGACCGGGCGGATGGTTGGGATGGCTGAGCACGCCCGAAACTCAATGCTTGGCAGTGGCCAGCGACCGAACGGCGATCAGATCCTGATCACCAATCGCTCGGATGCTGGTCGTTGAAAGCGTCAACAGCGATTGGGTCCGTCCCGATCCAGCGACAAACTCAACCTCGACATTATCAGGATCGTAAATGGCTACGACAGTACCCAGATCGCCCAACTGCAGACCAGCATCAGGTATGTCGTGGGTGAGAGCAACTGTCTGGTGCAAGACGAACATGACTTACTCCGGAAATGCGGTGACGAGCCTTGGCTGTCTGGAATGATCGGGGATCAGCCAGACCGTTCTGAAAGGTCTGGATGCTCCGTTGGGGCCTTTCAACGTAGCACTGATGACTACTTTCATCCCATAGGCGCTCATCTCGATCCGCTGAACCTTCCCAGTCTGCCCATGGTGGAGCAGATCATCACGAAGACGTGTCCAGGATTCAACGGTGTAGCCGAGTGAACGAAACACCCTGGCCTTGAAGCGACCGACTGGATGCGTGTCTGAGAGCAGGTAGTCGCAGATCTTGGCCTCGTCAACCAGTGCGTGGTCTGCATGGGGGAGCATTCGTGGGCCAGGGTGATCGCCGGGGCTTCACCTTCACCAGTGCCACCCCCCGTCTCACCCCGCCAGGATGCCCCCATGCCCCGGCCCCAGCGCAGGACGTGGCCCGGCGGCCCATGGGAAGCGCATGGTGGGCAAGGTTCACCTTCAACGGCATCCGTTCCCCAGGCCGATGGGCAGGCACACTCTGATGTGGTGACCAGGGGCGTCAGCGGCTCTGAAGCCTGCGGTCCGATGGAGCGGCCCCATGGCGCAGTCTTCACAGGTCAAGGCTGTCGATCAGCTCCTCGATCGAGCAGCCCAGCTGGCTGGCCACGTCCTTGAGGATCTGCCGCAAGGTGCCGAACCTGAGAGGCTTGTGGGCAGGAATCGTGAGGTGCTGCTGGTGGGAGTCAGCACGTAGCCATGGCGCCGCAGACGCTCGGCCAGGAGCTGGCCATTGACGTCCCGCGGAATCCTTACAGGGCCAGCAGTTCCTGCCTCACGTGATGGAGGCGGATCAGGGGCGGCGCCTCGCCGGGATCGAAATGGCAGACGACGGCGTCGCGAATCTCCCGGTGGAGGTCCTCCAGCGTGTCGGCTTCGGTATGGATGGCGGCGCCGGCGGCACTGGCCCGGTAGGAGCCGTCCTCCGCTTCCTCGACCACGAAAAGGATTTCCTGCATGGCGCCCTCCGATGGCACCAGTCTTGCAGTGGTGGGGGGGATGCTGCGGAAATTCCCGCAGGGGCGATGGCCTGACGGGCCGCCCAAACCCAAAGCCGGCCCGGCGAATCCTGGGAACTCCCTGGTGGGCAAGGTGCTCACCAGCGTGATCGGGGGTACGAGCTCAGGCACAGCGAGCGCAACAAGCTTCTGCAGTGGTGCCGTCAGCGCCTCGTCACCGATTCGGTGCTCAGCGGTGGCTGAGGAACTCCTCCAGGGTCATGCCAATGTCCTTGGCGATCTGACGAAGCAGCGAAGGAGAGATATCACGTCCCTTGTGGACTGGAACTGAGGTGCAGCGTCCTCGAGGATCACGAAACTGCAGATGGGAGCCGCGTTGTCGAACCACATCGAAGCCCAGCCTCCGAAGAATGTCCGCCACCTCAGAGGACTTGAGAACGGGGGTTGAGCCCACGTTCAGGCCGGCACCACGATCTGCTGCAGGCCCACGAAGTCGCTTTCCAGGACCGGCTCGCCGTCCTCCAGGAGCATGGCGATCACCTCCTGGAGGTTGGCCTGCAGCTCATCGAGGGTCTGCCCCTGGCTGTGGGCGCCGGGGAAGCCCGGCACGTAGCCCACAAGCAGGCCGGTGTCCGCGCTGCGCTCGATCACGGCGGAGAAGGTACGCACAGCCTCTGCTGCCTTCAGGTGATTCATCGTAGGCAGCCCGCCAGGTCTGTCCGAGGGGGTAACGGAGGGCATGGCATCGCCGTAGGGCTTCTCCTTCACCAGTGCCACCCCCCGTCTCACCCAGCCAGGATGCCCCCATGCCCCCGCCCCCCTCGGCCACCTACGAGCGCCTGCGCGAGTACATCGCCAAGCAGATGCGCATGAGCCACATCTACCAACCCCTGATGCTCATGGAACTCCTAGGCCGCCGCAGCCCGGCCCCGGCGCAGGACGTGGCCCGGCGAATCCTGGGGGAGGACGTGACCCAGATCGAGTACTACACGGAGCGCGTGAAACGGATGGTGGGCAAGGTGCTCACCGGCAACGGCATCACCCGCTATGGCAACGGTGCCTACACCCTGATCGGCGGCGACGAGCTGAGCGACAACGAGCGCGACGAGCTGCTGCAGCTGTGCCGTCAGCGGCTGGATGGCTTCCGCGCCCAGCGGGGCGAGGAGGTGTTTGCCCACCGCAGCCGCCACCGCACACCGATCAGCGGCTCGGTGAAGTATCGGGTGCTCACCAGGGCCCGGGGCCGCTGCGAATGCTGCGGCGCGCACGAGCACCAGCGCGCCCTGGAGGTGGACCACATCATCCCCAGGAACCAGGGCGGCTCCGACGACATCAGCAACCTGCAGGCCCTCTGCTTCCGCTGCAACGCCGGCAAGCGCGACACCGACCGCACCGACTTCCGCGGGATGCAGGCCAGCTACGCGATCCGCGAGGCGGGCTGTGTGTTCTGCGCGCTGGAGGGCAGCGGGCGGGTGCTGCTGGAGAACGAGCTGGCGCTGTGCATCGCCGATGCCTACCCAGTGACGCCGGGGCACAGCCTGGTGATCCCGCGACGCCATGTGGCCGACGGACTGGCACTGCACCAGCCGGAGTGGAACGCAGTGGTGGAGCTGCTGAAGCTTCGGCGGGAGCAGCTGTCGGCCAGGGACGCCACGATCAGCGGCTGGAATGTGGGGCTGAACTCAGGCGAGGCAGCCGGGCAGACGGTGTTTCATGCGCATTGGCATCTGATTCCACGGCGGGAGGGGGATTGCGAGGAGCCGAGAGGTGGGGTGCGGGGGGTGATTCCTCAGAAGCAGGAATACTGAACAGCTGTTCTATAAAGTTTCAATCAGAAGCGCACCTACAAGGCTGAGACTCAAACAGCCAGCCAGAGCACTCCCAGCGAGGACATTGACACTTGCACGGGCAGCCAGCTTGCACTGCAAGTTCCCATACTCGGTGCAATTCTTCGCGTTGCCGGCAAACAATAAATCCATGAGTCTAAAGTACCAGCATTCCCATCTCAACCAGATACTCATAGGTTTTATCATAGTATTCCGGCCTTCGCGTCACATCACTGTCTGACCCTTCAGGCACTAGAATCACCATCCCTTGCCTTGCTCGGGTTAGGAGCACGCGATAGGCATTCTTGAGATAAGACTTTCTCTGATCCGACCGTATCTTGTTCCAACGCATGGCCTGACTATTCGGAACCGCGCGAAACTCGTAAGTTTCCCATCCATTGACTGCATATCTATAGTCAGCATCCCAGGCAACGCAGACCCAGTCCAGCTCAAGCCCCTGAACATCAAACTCAGTAGCGACATCTTCCATGAAATATGACGAACGCACATCATCGCGGCCGTTAAGAAACCAATGGACCGGGCTGGCCTTAGCTTTCACATCTAGCGCCAGCGGCCTGAGACGGGCTCCTTTAGATGAAGCGACGATGCCGTATCGCTCAGAACCTCGCGCCTGCGCTTTCAGCCAGTCTTTTGCTTTATGGATGTCGCGAGTCACTACCAGAGGATAATGTGCTGAGATTTCTCGTATGATGCACTGAGCATGGTCGCTTTCCACATCGAGCAAAGACTTTACCAACGCAGAAACTTTCTCACTTCGGAATGATCGCATTGACGTCTGCAGATGCAGTTCAGGAATACGGAAGACCGCATTATGCTGAGCCAAGGCATTCACAGTCTTCTCTGCCCCAAATTCTGATTCCAGGAGTTTGTCAGAGACGTAGACTTTCCAATGGGGGAAAGATCGATTCACAGACTCAATCCATTCCACGATGCCTGCCTCGCCGGTGTTGATCTCCTGGCCACCTCCAACCAGGCATACAATGACAGCCCAATCCCGATGACGGTCCATACATGAAACCAGGAATTCCGGCTCGGACATATAGAAGTCTGGCTGGTTCTTCTTGCGCTTCATGAAATCGATCGTCATCTCTCTAGTCCAAGCTCTTTGGGCTTCATCGAAAATTGCAACGTGCTCAATAGGCGGCTGAATACGATCATGCAACCCTTCATCGCGGAAGTGATGAATGTTTTGAATAAATGCCTTCACTTCGCTCTGAGCCTCACCCTTTCTGATTTTTTCGCCCGCCTCTTTGGCACGCATAACCTTGTCCCGAGCCAAAGCCTCCTGCAAAACGGCAACCAAGGGGCCATTGCCAGAAAGATACACGCTATACAGTTCATCCTTGGCATTGATATGCCTTGTGGCAATGTCTAGCCCGACCAGAGTCTTGCCAGCACCAGGCACGCCCGTCACAAAGCAGACAGCTTTTTCGCCCTTACTCCGCGTAGATTGTATGATCTCTGACACAGTCGCTGATGTCCTAGTGAGATTGTCACCGGCGTCATTCTTTGTTATATCTGTTACCGAGTGACCGCGATAAAGAGCCAGTGTCGCCTCAATGATTGTAGGGGTTGGCTTGTACCGGCTTTGCTCCCACTCCAAACCATTCAATGCCGGACCCTGCGCTGCTTCTAGGCCCAGCTCGATGGCCTTAGCAATACCTGCCTTGTTGAACCTCAATGGCTGAAAGAGGCGGCCTCTAGCAATTATCAACTCTCTAGATAAATGCGTGATGCTCGCTTCGGTTGCAACCAGAACAGGGATGATAAATCTGTCGTGGCTACCTTCATGGAAATTAGAAAGATCCAGGCCATAATCCATAACCTGTTCCAGGTCTTGCGCCTGGAATGACTTCTCACCAACCTTGAATTCAACAACAAAAATTACTGGACCGATGAGAACTATCGAATCCACCCGGCGACCCATGCGCGGGATGGAGTATTCGAAATAGATGTCTCCACTATGTCCTGTCAGGCCTTCTTTCAGGAATTGAATCTGATCGACCCAAGCGTCTCGTTGATAAGGGGTTAGATCAAACGAGTTAGCAGCCGCCATCTGGCCGAGGATGACGGCTGGGTCAGCTGATACAAAGCGAGAGATTGTGGATTTATAGAAGTAACGGTTCATCAGTTGAATTCGTCCATATCAGTCCGTTCAAGAAAACGCTCAGTGAAATAAAGACTTACCCAGGCTTCCATGATTAGAACTTATTCTCGCCTGCACTGCCCAACTCATAGCTTGCTGAATCTTCGTGAGGATCCAAAAGGCCCTGTAAATGTACAATTAGCCAACGATCACGTAAATCCGGCAGAAGTAGATCCATTGCTAGAAACACTGAAGAGCTTGATGCTACAGGCTCCTATGAGCTTATCCAGGACTGCATACCTTCGCTACATGCCGGCAACCTTCCCGTCGCTCTGTGGACCAGGCCGAAGGAATCTTGTTGCCCACTCATACCGAAGAAGGCGCTCCCTGCTTAAACCCATCGCCTCAAGAAATCCTCCCACCAAGCCCATACACAACTATCCGAGGCCTTCCACCGGGGGGGGCGGCTCCTCACACAGCTGAAATCGCCCTGCGCCGTCTGCATACCGGCGAGCTGCAGGTTCTCTTCGCCGTCGACTTGTTCAACGAGAGCCTCGACATCCCCTCGATCGACACCGTGATGCTGCTGCGGCCCACCGAGAGCGCGGTGGTGTTCCTGCAGCAGCTGGGACGGGGCCTTCGCCTCTCCCCCGACACCGGCAAGAGCTGCCTCACGGTGCTCGGCCAGAAAACGCAACCAGCATCGGCCAGCAGCACCGCCGCTTCCGCTTCGACCTCCGCACCCGCGCCCTGTTCGGCGGCAGCCGCCGTCAGCTGGAGCAGCAGCTCACCCAGGGGTTCCCGTTCCTGCCTCCCGGTTGCCGCCTGGTGCTCGATCGGGTGGCGACAGGTCACGTGCTCGCCAACCTGCGCCAGTGCCTGCCCAGCCGCCGCCCCCAGCTGCTGCAGGAGCTGCGCTCCCTCGCCGCCGCCGGCGAGATCGGCCCCGCCAGCGGCCTGGCCGCCTGGCTCGGGGCCCTGGCCATGGAGCCCGCGGAGTTCTACGGCATCCGCGGCGCCGGCTTCACCGCCCTGCGGCGCGAGCTCGGCTGGCTCACGGCACCGCCGCACCCGGAGGAAGAGCGGCTCACGCGCGCCATCGCCACCGGCCTGCTCCATCTCGACGACCCCGATCGCCTGCGCGCCACCGCCGCCGCCCTGGCCGCACCCGTACCGCCCGATCCCGAAGTCCTGAGCGAGCGGGATCGGCGTGGGTGGCGGATGCTGGTCGCCCAGCTGCTGGGCACCGGAAAAAACTGGCGCCCCCTGGCCGAGGCCCTGGCAATGCTCTGGGCCGTGGGTCCGTGGCGCGAGGAGCTGCGTCAGCTGCTGGAGATGCTGGCCGATCGGGCCGATCACCGCCTGCACCCGCTGCCCTGGGCGCTGCCGGTGCCGCTGCGCGTGCACGGCCGCTACAGCCGCGCCGAAGTGCTCGCCGCTTTCGATGCCGTC
>CAZBMT010000104.1:0-7215 GCA_964492645.1 uncultured Cyanobium sp.
CAGTTCGACCCGGGCGGGCTGGGCCGGCTGTTGGGCAAGGATCCGCTGGAGATCGACCTGGAGGTGGCCCGCCGCGGTGGGATGGAGGCGCAGCAGTTGCGGGCCGCCGCCAACGCCCCGATCCAGGGCTCCAGCGCCGACATCATCAAGCTGGCCATGGTGGGGCTGCAGCAAGCACTGACGGCGGCGGGCCTGCCGGCCCGGCTGCTGCTGCAGGTGCACGACGAACTGGTGCTGGAGGCGGCGCCGGAGGCGCTCGAGGAGGTGCGGGCGCTCACCCGCCGCACCATGGAGCAGGCGGTGCAACTGCTGGTGCCCCTGGTGGTCGACACCGGCGTCGGCCCCAACTGGATGGAGGCGAAATAGCCACGCGAAGGTAGGCTGCGCCCGAGCTCTGCCTCCGCCATCGATGCCTGAACCGGTGCGGGTGCTGCTGACCGGCCGCCACGGCCAGCTCGGTCAGGCCCTGCTGGCAAACGTTCCCGCCAGCATCGATGTGATCGCGACGGGACGGCAGGAGCTGGATCTGGCCGATGCGGCAGCCTGCCGCGCTGCCGTGGCGCAGCACCGGCCCGACTGGGTGCTGAATGCGGGCGCCTACACGGCGGTGGACCGGGCCGAATCGGAACCGGCGCTGGCCGAAGCGGTCAACGCCGGCGCCCCCGGGGCCTTCGCCGCGGCCCTGGCCGAGTGCGGCGGCCGGCTCTTGCAGGTGAGCACCGATTTCGTCTTCGACGGCGAGCAGGGCCATCCCTACGCCCCGGAGCAGGCCCTGGCCCCCCTGGGGGTCTACGGCGCCACCAAGGCGGAGGGGGAGCGGCGGGCCGCCGCCGCCCTGCCGGCCGATCGCCTCTGCCTGCTGCGCACCAGCTGGGTGTACGGACCGGTGGGAGCCAACTTCTGCCTGACGATGCTGCGGCTGCACCGGGCGAAGGCCGCCGCCGGTGAACCCCTGGGGGTGGTGGCCGACCAGGTGGGCTGCCCCACGGCCACCCCCGGCCTGGCGGAAGCCTGCTGGCGAGTGATCCGCCGGGGGCTGGTCGGGCGCCACCACTGGAGCGACTGCGGTGCCGCCAGCTGGTACGACTTCGCTGTGGCCATCGGCCACCTGGCGGCGGCGCGGGGGCTGGTCGACGCCCCGGCCAGGGTGCGGCCGATCACCACCGCCGACTACCCCACCCCGGCCCGGCGCCCCTCCTACTCGCTGCTGGATGGAACCACCACCCGGCGGGCCCTCGACCTGGAGGGGCAACACTGGCAGGCCGCCCTCGCCGAGGTGCTGGCGAGGATCCCCCTGCCCCAGGCCTGAACACCCCCGACCCCGTCTCGCCCCACCCCGATGGACCCCTACCCTTCCCTCGACCTGCCGCTGCTGCTCGCGGGGCGCCGACGCATCCTGGTGACCGGTGGAGCGGGCTTCATCGGCGGGGCACTGGTGCGGCGGCTGCTGCGGGACAGCACCACGACGGTGTTCAACCTGGACAAGATGGGTTACGCCAGTGACCTGCTGGGCGTCTACAACACGCTGGCGGCGCTGGGCCCTGCGGCGGAGCGGGCCGATGGGCCGCGGCACCGGCTGCTGCAGGCGGACCTGGCCGACGCGGAGGTCACTGCCGCCGCGGTGCGCCAGGCCGATCCGGATCTGGTGCTTCACCTGGCCGCCGAAAGCCACGTCGACCGCTCGATCGACGACCCCGGTGCCTTCCTGGTCAGCAACGTGATGGGCACCTACCACCTGCTGCAGGCGGTGCGGGCCCACTGGGAGGGGCTGGCGGCGGAGCGGCGGGCCCTGTTCCGCTTCCACCACATCAGCACCGATGAGGTGTTCGGCTCCCTGGGGGCCACGGGGCGCTTCTCGGAGACCACCCCCTACGACCCCCGCAGCCCCTACTCGGCCAGCAAGGCGGGCAGCGATCACCTGGTGCAGGCCTGGCACCACACCTTCGGGCTGCCGGTGGTACTGACCAACTGCAGCAACAACTACGGCCCCTGGCAGTTCCCCGAGAAGCTGATCCCGGTGGTCATCCTCAAGGCCGCCGCCGGCGAGCCGATCCCCCTCTACGGCGACGGGGCCAACGTGCGCGACTGGCTCTACGTCGAGGACCACGTGGACGCCCTTCTGCTGGCCGCCACCAGCGGCGAGGTGGGCCGGAGCTACTGCGTCGGTGGCCATGGCGAGCGCACCAACAAGCAGGTGGTGCAGGCCATCTGCGCCCTGCTCGACGAGCTGCGGCCCGACGGGGCCCCCCACGCCGGCCTGATCACCCCGGTGGCCGACCGGCCGGGCCACGACCGGCGCTATGCCATCGACCCGGAGCGGATCAGCACCGAACTGGGCTGGCGGCCGCGCCACAACTTCCAGCAGGGCCTCAGGGCAACGGTGCAGTGGTACCTGGAGCACGACGACTGGTGCACCAACGTGCGCAGCAGGGCCGGCTACGGAGGTGGCCGCCTGGGCCAGGCGGGTGCTGGCACGGGAGCCGTGGCGGGAGCGGGCCGTTGACCCTGCGGCTCACCAACACCCTCACCCGCACCTGCGAACCGTTCGAGCCGCTGCAGCCGGGCAGGGTGTCGATCTACTGCTGCGGCGTCACCGTCTACGACCTCTGCCACCTGGGCCACGCCCGCAGCTACATCGTCTGGGACGTGCTTCGGCGGTATCTGCTGTGGTGCGGCTACGCCGTCACCTTCGTGCAGAACTTCACCGACATCGACGACAAGATCCTCAAGCGAGCCGAGGAGGAGGGCAGCTCGATGGAGGTGGTGAGCGAGCGCAACATCGCCGCCTTCGAGGCCGACATGGCCGCCCTGCACATCCTTCCCCCCGACCGGATGCCGCGAGCCACCCGCAGCCTGGACGCGATCCGGCAGCTGATCGGCGAACTGGAGGCCAAGGGGGCGGCCTACTCGGCCGATGGTGACGTGTACTTCGCCGTGATGCGCCAGGCCGGCTACGGCAAGCTCAGCGGCCGCACGCTGGAGGAGCAGCAGGGGGGCGCCAGCGGCCGCACCAGCGAGGCGGAGGAGGCCCGCAAGCGCCACCCCTTCGATTTCGCCCTCTGGAAGGGGGCCAAGCCAGGCGAACCCGCCTTCCCGTCGCCCTGGGGAGCGGGCCGGCCTGGCTGGCACATCGAATGCTCGGCGATGGTCCGCGAGGAGCTGGGCACCACGATCGACATCCACCTGGGGGGCGCCGATCTGATCTTTCCGCACCACGAGAACGAGATCGCCCAGTCTGAAGCGGCCAGCGGCCAGCCCCTGGCCCGCTGGTGGCTGCACAACGGCATGGTCAATGTGGGCGGCGAGAAGATGTCCAAGTCGCTGGGCAACTTCACCACGATCCGCGCCCTGCTGGAGAGCGGCGTCAGCCCGATGACCCTGCGGCTGTTCGTGCTGCAGGCCCACTACCGCAAGCCGCTTGATTTCACCGCCGAGGCCCTGGCGGCAGCCGCCAGCGGCTGGAAGGGACTCGACGCCGCCCTCGGCCTGGGTGGGCGCCACGGGGCGGCCCTGGGCTGGGGGCACGCGGCGGCGGCCAGCCCCGCCGCCGCCCGCGAGCGCTTCGCCGCCGCCATGGACGACGACCTCAACACCTCGGCGGCCCTGGCGGTGCTGTTCGAGCTGGCCCGGCCGCTGCGGGCCCTGGCCAACCGGCTGGAGCGTGGTGGGGGCGGCGTCGAGGCCGCCGCCGCCGGCGAGGCGGCGGAGCTGGAGGCCCGCTGGCGGCTGCTCACGGAGCTGGCCGGGGTGCTGGGGCTGGAGCCGGAGCCGGTGACTGGGGCGGAGAAGGGGGCGATGGATGGGTCAGCGATCCAGGAACGGATCGAAGCGCGGCGTGCCGCCAAGGCTGCCCGTGATTTCGCCAGCGCCGACCGCATCCGGGCCGAACTGGCCGCCGGAGGCATCGAGCTGATCGACCGACCGGGCGGTGTGACCGACTGGGTGCGCAGCTGAAGCGGTGCCTCCGGCAACTCCGTTTTCTGGACGATCCTCTGTTCAAGACCTCGGCCATCACACCGGTCCGGGGCCAAGTTCCAGTCCCGTGGAAATGGATGGGGCAGGGACGCCTGGGAGTGCCGACCGGGGGCAGACGATCAACGCAGGCGATGGTCCAGGACACTGCCCTGCGGATCTCCCTGAATGGGCTGGAGAACCGCCGCAAGACTGCGGATGCGAACGTCGCCCGTGAACGGCTCGAACTGTTTGCGCTCGCCGAAGGAATCCATCGTGAACGGGATGTGAGCGAAGCGGCCACCTCCATGAATCTGATGAGGCGCCTCTGGGCGCGGATGGTGGGTGTGAGACCAACGGGCGGACAGCTCGAAGCCCTCGCCGGCGGTTGGCGCCGACAGGGGACAGCGGCTTGAGGATCCGATCGTGATGATGTCGCGCAGCTTGCTCCTGCCGGGCAGTCGCCATGCGGATGCCTTGCTGATCCCCGGCAGCACCTCGGCCGGATGGGCCAGGAGCCGTTCAATCCCCCTCGGTGAAGGGCTGGCCGGTGAATGGCGAATGGATCAATCTGCGCTGGCGGCAGGCCCGGGTGAGGGGAGCTGGAGGTGGCCCTGGCGTCGCGGCTGATCGGTTCGGGCGCGGCTCCTCCGAGATCCAGAGGCCCAGGGCGGTTACGACACCCATGTTCGCCAGGGGCCACGCCACGGGGGGGTGCCGGGCGACGGTGTGCCCCATCCCTCCCTGGGCATCGATCGAGATATGGAGCGGCTGGAGGGGCGAGGGAATCTGATCGCCGAGCCCTCACTGCCGAAGCTCTGCGAGAAGCTTCAAGAGCCCTGATCGTTGTGACCGGCGATCCAGAGTACAATTGATATTGAGGCGGCCAAAGCGATGCCGCGTTGTTGATCAGAACCAAGCGTGCTGGCGTTACAACCCTGCCCTCCGATTCCATCGGAAACCCCCAATGGCTGATCCACCGCCTGCAAAAAACGACTTCACGCTACTGCTCTGGCTTCGTCAGAACATACTTCAACTTCCCAGCTTGTTGGTGGGAATTCTTACGTTGCTGGGTGTCAGCAGCCTGAGCTCAAGGATGAGCACATCAGAAATGCTGGTCAAGCAGATTGACAATCTCAAACATGCCGATGACATCCAACGCAATGTCTCGATTCTGGCGATTGAGCATACGCTGTCAAGCAAAAGCCCCATCGAAGGAGTCAATCATGAGATGCTCCTTAGCAGGGTGCTGGGTGAAGTCCTTTTATACGACAGGACCAAAGGTAACTTGCTCATCGAGAAAAATGACAGCGGGCGTCAACGCCTCGCCCACATCCACCGAATCATGCTGGCCCTAGTCCGGGGGCTGAACAAGGAATGTGGAGAAGGCTTTGATCGCCTGTCCGATGCCGGAGAGCAACTCGTGTTCCAACCGACCAGCAACAAACAAGATCCGGAGAAATCATTGCATGATGTGATCAAGAGACCTGAATGTCGTTATGCATCGGCCCTCGGCCTCTGGAGTTGGTGGTGGCCTGGAAAAGCCTCCCATGATGAGCTGCTGCGCACAGCCGTTCAACAGTTGGCGGAAATCATCACCACCTCGTCGGCCCGGTCTGAGCAGCCGCTTTCCAGCCGGATCACCAACAGCGGCCTGGAAGGCATGGCGGGCGAAGGGGCGATCAAGCGCAACGAGTTATCTCAGGAGGATGTGATTGCCGCCTCAGAGATCGTGGCCACGGCCGTCGTCAGAGATCAGCAGAAGCAACTCGTGTCTGAAAGGCATGGAAAGCCACCGGACCAGCCACATGTGTTCATTCATTACGACAGCAAAGACCTTGAAAAACCACTGACTGAAGTAGCCAAGATTCTGTCGATCAATGGGTATTTCGTCGATCTCTCACTGCGGTATGTCGCCTCCAGTGCCAAGGCCTGCGCCAGCCATTCCCAGGTGAAGCTGTTCCATGACGCCGATCGGGGAACGGCGGAGGCCCTGGTGAAGGTCAGCAACAGCATCACCGCCAACCCAGGCACGAAGGAGGGCACAACCTGGCCTCGTTCGTGGGTGATCACTGGGTCGAAAGAGACGGGCGGAATCACCGATCTCAGCGGCTGGAGTCTCTCCTCCAAGGTGCCGAGGGGGCAACTGGAGCTATGGCTCATCGACCGCGGAGGTCGCTGCAAGCAAGCCAGTGGGGGCCTCGGTGAGGATCAAGGCGATGGCACCAGGTAGCCCCCTCCTCCCGGTCAACGGAACTGCCACACCATGAGCCTGCCCCTGCGTCCCGATCGCTCCCGTCCCAGCAAGCCCATCGCTGCCAGTCTGGTATTGGTCGTGGTGGTCACCCTGCTGGTGGGGCTGCAGCTCGGCGCCGTGCCCTGGCGGTTTCGCCGTCAAATGCTGCAACTTCAAGGTGCCCTCGCCGGTGGGGCGGTCGGGATGGTCGTGGGCTATGCCCTGGGCCGCCGCCGGTAGCCCTGTTGATCCTGCCCCGCCGAGGCGCAGCTTCCACGCTGGATCGGCAGCGACCGGGGGGAGCGGCGGTCATCGCGTCAGCCGCGGGTCCAGACCGGCTGGCGTGCTGATCGGAACTCCCTCCGGCTCAGGGGGTCTTGTCCGCCATCAGCTTTTCGATCTTGCGGATCCGCTGCAGAGTGGTTTGCCACACCTCCAGTTGGAAGGCTCGCCCACCATCTCCGGCCGACACCGCCCGGCGACACTCCTCCACCAGCGCTTCGAGATCCTCACGACGCTCAAAGGCGTCCCAGAGCTGGCGCTCGATGCGGGCCCGCTCAATGAAATTCCAGCGCTGCAGCCAGGACATGAAAGCAGTTCGGTGTCGCCCCAGTTAAGCCAGCGGCCCCTGGCGCCGGAGATGGGACACTGGAGCGCCACGAGCCTTGCGGGGGGCAGCCTGTGAAAGCCATCGCCGTGCTGGGCTCCACCGGATCGATCGGCACCCAGACCCTGGAGATCGCCGAGGAGTTCCCCGAACGCTTCCGGGTGGTGGCCCTCAGCGCCAGCCGCAACCTTGATCTCCTGGTGGAGCAGATCCTCCGCCACCAGCCCGAGGTGGTGGCCCTGGCCGAGGCCGACCGTCTCACCGAGCTGGCCAGCCGCCTGGCGGCCCTGGAACCGGCGCGGCGTCCGGCCCAGCTGCCGGAGCTGGTCGGCGGACCAGAGGGCCTCTGCGTGGCCGCCGCCTGGCCCAGCGCCGACCTGGTGGTCACCGCGGTGCGCACCTCGCCCGAGAAGGGCGCCAA
>CAZBMT010000105.1:0-7141 GCA_964492645.1 uncultured Cyanobium sp.
TACGTCCAGGGCTTCTCCACCGGCCTGCCCGAATCCCTGCAGCTGGCCCTGCTGCGCACCCTGCCCGGACTGGAGGCGTGCGTGATGCTGCGCCCCGCCTACGCGGTCGACTACGACATCCTGCCGGCCACCCAGCTGGAGCCCTCGCTGGAGACCAAACGGGTGCGGGGCCTGTTCTCGGCGGGCCAGCTCAACGGCACCACCGGCTACGAGGAGGCCGCCGCCCAGGGGCTGGTGGCGGGTCTGAACGCCGCCCGGCTGCTGGGGGGCCAGGAGCCCGTCCATTTCCCCCGGGAGGGCAGCTACATCGGCACCCTGGTGGACGACCTGGTCACCCAGGATCTCAGGGAGCCCTACCGGGTGCTGACCAGCCGCAGCGAGTACCGCCTGGTGCTGCGCGGCGACAACGCCGATCGCCGTCTCACCCCCCTCGGCCACCGGCTGGGCCTGATCGACGAACGGCGCTGGCGCCTGTTCGAGCAGAAGCAGGCCGCCATCGACGCCGAGAAACGGCGGCTGGAAACGGTGCGGCTCAAGGCCTCCGATTCTGCTGCCGCCGCCGTGGTCGCCGCCACCGGCGCCGGCATCAACGGCTCGATCACCCTGGCCGATCTGCTGCGCCGGCCGGGCCTGCACGGGACGGATCTGGGGCGGCTGGGGCTGATGGACCCCGATCTGCCGGTCGACGTGCGCGACGGCGCCGAAATCGACATCAAGTACAGCGGCTATCTGTCCCGCCAGGAACAGCAGATCCAGCGGGTGCGGCGCCAGCTCGGGCGCGCCATCCCCGCCGACGTCGACTACGCCGCCATCGGCACCCTCTCGGCGGAGGCCCGCGAGAAGCTGGCGGCCATCCAGCCCCGCAACCTTGGCCAGGCCTCGAGGATTCCCGGGGTCAGCCCCGCCGACGTCAACGCCCTGCTGCTCTGGCTGGAACTGCAGCGGCGCCGCGGAGAGCCGGGCCCTCGTCAGACCGTGGAAGCATCGTTACAGTGACGCACGCCTGACGCCGAGGTCCGCAGATGAGCCCCTCCCCTCGGCGTCCCCTGCGCGGCATTCCCACCTCCCGTGCCTACTGGGAGCTGAAGGCCGAGCAGATGATGAACCGGGTCTTCGATCCGGAGGCCACCATCGATCTCGACGTGGCCTCGCAGACCGAGGCTCCGCCGCCCCTGCCCCTGGCCCCGCCGGTGCCGCGGCTGCGGGGCCGGCAGGCCTCCCCGGCACCGGCCCCGTCGCGGACCGACCGCAACACCCTGCTGCTCACCGCCATGGGAGGGGTCTGCATGGTCAGCGTCGCCAGTTCGGTGCTGTACCTCACCCACTCCAGCCGCATGCAGCAGGCCCTCAGCCAGGAACGCAGTCTGCTGCTGGTGGAGCGGCTGCGCAGCCTCGGCCCGGCCAACCCGGCCCCGCTGGGGGCCGCCGGTGCCGCTGTCAGCCTGGCCGGAGGCCCGTCCGCCCTGCCGCTCGCCAGCGACCAGCTGCCGCCGCCCCCGGAGGAACCCTGGATCGAGCAGCTCTCCCAGCTGCCCCAGCCGGAGGGTTCGAGGGCGCCGGTGCTGCGGGTGCCGGTGAGCCCGAAACTGGCCGCCCCCGCCCCCCCCGCCACCGGTGGCGTGGGCGGCGGCTACGGCGAACGCAGCGCCGCCCCGGCCGGCGGGCCCGTGCCCGAGCTGGTGGGGGTGGTGGGCTCTGCGGGGCAACCCGCCTCGGCAATCTTCCAGATGGGGGGCAGCTCCACCAGCGTCAGCGTCGGCGAGGCGATCGGGTCCAGCGGCTGGAGGCTTCGCTCCGCCGATGGCGACACCGCCATGATCGAACGGGGTGGCGAGGTGCGGCGCATCTCGATCAGCAACGGCTACTGACCTGCCCACCAGCCCGCCATGAACGAAGTCACCGGCGGCCTGCTGCCGTCCCCCTCTTGCCTGTGGCAGGCCAGTGCCGCCGAGCGCCCGCTGCCTCCGGCCGGTGGTGAGCTCAGCGGCCCCTGGACGTTGCTGCTGCTCGGTGACGGCAGCCCGACACGCCATCTGCAGCTGCTCACCGGCCATCCGGTGGAGGTGGAACTGATCGCCATGGCCTCGGAAGCGGGGGTCTCCGCCGGCGCGCCGGCGGAGGTGGCCCAGCTGGCCGAGCCGCTGCTGCGGCGCCAGGTGTGGCTCACCTGCGGGGAGCAGACCCTGGGCTGGGCCGAGAGCTGGTGGAACCAGGCCGAGGCGGCGGCGCACCTGCAGGATCGCCGGCTGCCGATCTGGCGCAGCCTCTCGGCGGGGCGGGCGGAGCTGTACCGCGAGGTGGATGGCTTCGGCCAGGTGCAGGAACCCTGGCTCGAGGAGCGTTTCGGCTGTGAAGGGCCCTTCTGGAGCCGGCACTACCGCTTCTTTCGCCACGGGCGGGAGCTCACCGTGATCCGGGAGGTGTTCTCGCCGGTGCTGGAGCGGTGGCTGGGGCCGGCCCAGGCCGGCTCTGTTCGTAAAGACTCATCAATTCGGTAACACCGTGTGGCGGTTTGCTGTTGACGAATTGACGCCCGATGGGCGTTGGCCAGCATTCGGATACTCGAAATCAGCCCCATGGCCAACCGCCACATCGCCCAGACCCCGCCGGGAGGGGACTGGCTCACCCTCACCGAACTGGGCCGCCGCTACGGCGTCTCCGCCGTCCACACCGGCAAGCTGCTGGTGGCCTCCGGCCTGAGACGCAGCAGTGGTGAACCCACCGCCGAGGCCCTGGCGGCCGGCCTGGCCATGCGTCCCCAGCCCGGCCACCACCATTCCAGCCTCTGGCTTCACCAGGGCTGTGCCCCCCATCTCGAGCGGCTGGGACTGGTGCCCCAGGCCCAGCGCACGATGGTGAGCCTGTGGGCCGATCTGCTCAGCGCCCTTCAGAACGGGTCACCATCGATCAGCATCTCTGCCGAGGAGATGGCCGTGGACGTTCCTCGCGACCTGGTCAAGCCGGTGAACAGGGAACTGCGTCAGCGGGGCTGCAGCTTCCGGGTCAACCCGAAGCTCAGGACAGCCGCAGGGCCTGGGCCTGCTTGCTCGCCTGCTCGAGCATCTGACGCAGGCGGTCCTCGTCGGTATGGCTGAGGTTGGTGCGCAGCAGCTTGGCGTTGGGCGCATGAACCCGCAGCCGCTCGATCAGCCGGTCGGGGGTGGCATCGCGGAGCAGCAGGCAGAGGGCGGCACTGCCGGGGGGAAGGGTCTGGCCCACGTCCCGCATGAAGTTGTCGTTGATGCCCAGGTCGGAGAGGGAGCCTGAGGCAGCGCCCAGCCCGGCCCCGACGGCGGCCCCGAGCAGGGGATTGAGGAACAGCAGGCCCACGAGGGTGCCCCAGAAGCCACCGCCGAGGGCTCCCGCCTTGGTGAGGTTGAGCGACTGGTGCAGACGCACGTTGCCGTTCGGCTCGGCCTCGACGACGACCGCATCCTCGAGGGCGATCAGTTCCTCCTTCTGGATCTCCACCAGCTGGCGCCGCACCTGATCGGCCTCGGCCACGGACGGAAACCCAACCACCACCAGGCTGCTCATGGCCGATGCGCTCATGTCGTGCCGTCCTGTCCTAACCCACTTCCTGCCGGAGCGGAGGTGTCGACGGCTCAGGAGCGACGGCGGCTCGAGCGGGGCAGGGGCCGGCCGGAGGCCGGAGGGGTGAAGGCCGGTTCCGGCTCACCGGGCCCCGCAGGCCGCTCGCCCGCGGGGCGCTGCCAGCGGGGCAGGGTGAAGCTGGCGTCATCGGGCCAGTCGTCGTGATCGCTGCCGGCGGGTGCGGCAGGGGATTCGGCAGGCGTCGAACGGGACGGTGGGACCTGGCGGCCGCGCCGGGACACCGCCTCAAGCCTCGGGCGGCGGGACGGGAGAGGGGCCGATGGCGGCTCCGGGGCACCCGGGGCGCCGGGGTCGGTCTCCTGCCAGGGTTCGCGCCAGTCGTCGCCGTCGTCGAGCAGCCAGTCGAGACGCCCTTCCACCCAGCGGCCGAGTTCGTCGATCCGGGGCCGCAGCTGGGGACGACGGTCGGTCCCCCCCCGCCCGGAGGGACGGCCACCGGGCCGCGACCCCGCCACCCCCTCGACGAACTGCCGCCCGGCCGTCACCCAGCGGTCGACGCGCTGATCCAGGGGATCGCCGCTGCCGCGGGGCCGCCGGGTCAGATCACGATCGCGAGGATCGCGGGGCTGGACATCGCGTTCCCGGGGTTCGCGTTCCAGGGACTCGCGCTCGGGAAGTTCGCGGTCCCAGGGGTCCCGTTCGCGGCCGTAGCCCTGATCCATCGTTGGCATCAGGCAAATTTAACGGCGCCGGCCGGACAGCCAGCGCTCGCGGCCGATCCCCACCAGGGCGATGGTGAGGCCGCCCCACTCCAGGGTCCACAGAAACGTCGCCATCGGCCCCTTCACCTGCGCCAGAACCTAGGCGGTGGTGGGCTCGAACACCAGCAGACAGCTCGCATCCCAGCGCCCGCCGTGGAGGCGCTCGCAGCAGCGGCGGCAGGCCAGGCCCTGGCGGCGGCGCTGGTAGGGGGTGCGGCTGTCGCAACAAGGGCAGTGGGCGATCCAGCGGCTGGCGGCCACCGGCAGGGGGTAGCGGTGCCGCAGGCTCACCTGAAAAGTGTCCTGGGAGCGGTTGATCGCCTCCATGCGGCCGCGGAAGCGGGGGCCGTGCACCTCGCGCACCTCCAGCACCCGGTCCACCCAGGCGTGGATCATCTCGTGGCAGAGGGTGCCGAGGGTGGCCTGCCGCGGCAGAGGCTCCAGCAGGGGCCTGGAGAGGACGATCTCGCAGAGGTCACGCCCGTCGGCCAGACGCCCCCGCCGGTAGAGCCCGGCGGTGCGGGTGAGCCGGCCGTCGCTCCAGCGCACGTCCACCAGCGGCCGGCCCTCCCGGGTGAGCTGGCCGTCGAAGTGCTCGCGGTTGAGCCGGTGGAACAGGGGCAGCAGCGGTTCCAGGGGCATCGGCCCATTCTGGTGGGGTTGTCCGTCAGACTCTGCAACGCTGCGAACGGATGGGATCAATGGACTGGGGACTGGCCCGTGACATCGGCACCAAGCTCCTGCTGGCGGGGGCCGGCGGCCTGCTGCTCTATTGGACCGTCTCGGCGGTGCGGCTGGTGCTCAGTGCCCGGGGCATCAATCCGCTCATCAAGCAGTTCTTCACCCAGGTGGCCTCCGGCCAGGTGGACGGCGCCTACCTGCTCACCACCCGCAACTACCGCTCCCACGTCAATCGGCAGCAGTTCATCCGCTTCCTGGCCGGGCTGCAGCTCAACAAGTACCGCAACCTCAAGTCCGGCCGGCCCCGGCTGCAGGAGGGCCAGGTGATCCTGACGGTGAAGCTCAAGAGCGACGGCAAGGAGGAGCTGCCCCTCGATTTCACCTTCGTGAAGGTGGACGAGACCTGGCGGGTGGATCGCATCACCAGGCTGGCCGCCGCCTGAACCGTGGTCCAGGCCCGGGCGGAGGAACTGCGGCGGCTGCTCAACCGTGCCGCCCACGCCTACTACGTGCTCGATGCTCCGGTGATGGAGGACCCGGTCTATGACCGGCTCTACAGGGAACTCGTGGCGATCGAGGAGGCCGATCCGGAGCTGGTCCGGCCCGACAGCCCCACCCAGCGGGTGGGTGGCGCTCCCGCCGAGGGGTTCACCAGCGTGGCCCACCGGATCCCCCTGCTGAGCCTCGACAACGCCTTCTCCCACGACGAGCTCGACGTCTGGTACACCCGGTTGCTGCGGGTGCTCGACCGGGAGCCGCCGGCCGGATCCCCCGTTCCGGCCCTGCCGATGGTGGGGGAGCTCAAGATCGACGGCAACGCCCTCGCCCTCAGCTACGAGCAGGGGGTGCTGGTGCGGGCCGCCACCCGGGGGGACGGCGAGCGGGGCGAGGAGATCACCGCCAACGTTCGCACCATCCGCAGCGTTCCCCTGCGGCTCGACCTGGAGTCGCCCCCGGCCTGGGTGGAGGTGCGCGGCGAGGCCTTCATCCCGGAGTCCACCTTCGCCGCCATCAACGTCGAACGCGCCGGGCGGGGCGAGGCCCCCTTCGCCAATCCGCGCAACGCCTGCGCCGGCACCCTGCGGCAGCTGGATCCGAAGGTGGTGGCCGCCCGCGGGCTGTCGTTCTTCGCTTACACCCTGCACCTGCCGGACGGCTGGCAGGCCGGCCCCGGCGACCCTGCCGTGCCCCGCAGCCAGTGGCAGGCCCTGGCGTGGCTGAAGGCGGCCGGGTTCCGGGTCAATCCCCACTGCGCCCTCTGCCCCGACCTGGCTGCGGTGAAGGCCTTCTGCGACCGCTGGGAGCAGGAACGAAGCGGCCTGCCCTATGCCACCGATGGGGTGGTGGTGAAGCTCGACGACCTGCGTCTGCAGGGGGAGGCGGGCTTCACCCAGAAGGCGCCACGCTGGGCGATCGCCCTCAAGTACGCCGCCGAGGAGGCCCCCAGCCGCCTGCTGCGGCTCACCTGCCAGGTGGGCCGCACGGGGGTCGTCACGCCGGTGGCGGAGTTCGAGCCGGTGCCCCTGGCCGGCACCACCGTGAGCCGCGCCACCCTTCACAATGCCGACCGCCTGGCGGAGCTGGATCTCTGCGCCGGCGACACGATCGTGGTGCGCAAGGCCGGCGAGATCATTCCCGAGGTGGTGCGGGTGCTGGTCGAGTTGCGACCGGTGGGGGCCCCCCGGCTGGAGCTGCCCCCCACCTGCCCGGAATGCGGCTCGGCGCTGGTGCGGGAGGAGGGAGAGGCCGCCACCCGCTGCGTCAACAACGGCTGCCCCGCCATCCTGCGGGGTTCCCTGCGCCACTGGGTGAGCAAGGGGGCCCTCGATGTGGACGGCCTCGGGATCAAGCTGATCGAGCAACTGGTCGACCGGGGGCTGGTGGCCGCGATCCCCGACCTTTACCGGCTCGATGCCGCCCTGCTGGCCAGCCTGGAGCGGATGGGGGACACCTCCGCCGCCAAGCTGGTGGCCGCCCTGGAGGCCTCGAAGCGGCAGCCCTGGCACAGGCAGCTCTACGGCCTCGGCATCCACCACGTGGGGGAGGTGAACGCCAAGGCCCTGGCCCGGGCCTTCCCCAGCGCCGCGGCGCTGGAGGCCGCCGCCCTCGCCGGGGAAACCGACGAAGGCGGCGAGGGCGGCGAG
>CAZBMT010000106.1:0-7113 GCA_964492645.1 uncultured Cyanobium sp.
TGCCGCGGGCCAGGTTGAGCAGCACGGTCTCGGCCCGGTCGCTGGCCGTGTGGCCCGTCACCACATGGCTGCAGTGCCCCTGGAGGGCCGCCGCCGCCAGGCGGCCATAGCGCCAGTCCCGGGCCGCGGCCTCGCCGGCGGGCACAGGATCGGCCTGGTCGAGCCTCAGCGCCAGTCCCAGGCTCCGGGCCCACCGGGCCAGTTCCCCGGCCTGGCGGGCCGCGTCGGGGCGCCAGCCGTGGTCGCCGTGCCACAGCAGCAGCCGCCAGCCGTGCAGGGGCTGGAGGTCCAGCAGCAGGGTGGTCAGGGCCATGGAGTCCTGGCCGCCGGAGACGGCCAGCAGCAGCGACCCCCCCGCTGGCAGCAGGCTGGGCCGCCGCAGCAGGTGCCGGTGCAGGCGCGCCTGGTCGCGTCCCCAGGGCCGGCGGCCCTGGCCATGGTCGGGTGGGAGAATCACGGCACGCGTCCTTCCGTCCGCCGATGACCCGCCTCTCCAGCCTGCCCACCGCCCTGCAGCAGGCGATCCGTCAGGGACGGGCGCTGAAGGTCATCGCCGGCCTCGACAACTTCGACGCGGCCCGGGTGCAGCGGGTGGTCCGGGCCGCCGCCGCCGGCGGCGCCGACCTGGTGGATCTGGCCTGTGACCCCACCCTCGTCCGCCTGGCCGTGGCTCTGGCGCCGGGTCTGCCTGTCTGCGTCTCGGCCGTGGATCCCTCCCTGTTCCCGCCCGCCGTCGAGGCCGGTGCCGCCATGGTGGAGATCGGCAACTACGACAGCTTCTATCCCCAGGGGCGGATCTTCGGTGCCGACGAAGTGCTCGCGCTCACCCGCCGCACCCGGGCGCTGCTGCCCGGGACGGTGCTCTCGGTCACCGTGCCCCACACCCTTCCCCTCGACGAGCAGGAGCGGCTGGCGGTGGAGCTGGTGGCCGCCGGCGCCGATCTGATCCAGACCGAGGGCGGCACCAGCGCCCGTCCCCTCAGCGCCGGCGCCCTGGGCCTGATCGAGAAGGCCGCCCCGACCCTGGCGGCCGCCCATGCCATCAGCCGGGCGGTGGCCGTGCCGGTGCTGTGCGCCTCCGGGCTCTCGGCCGTCACGGTGCCCATGGCCCTGGCCGCCGGTGCCGCCGGTGTCGGCGTGGGTTCGGCCGTCAACCGCCTCGACGACGAACTCGCCATGGTGGCGGCGGTGCGTGCCCTGCGGGAGTCCCTGCCCGTGGCGTCGATGGTTCAAAACGAACGGCCTCAGTAAGCTGCCAGGACAGCCGCATTCCTCACCCATGGGCTCGTTGCTCTGGCTTCTGCAGTGGCCCATCCGGGCCCTGATCCTTCTGCTGGTGGCACGGCTGCCCCTGGGGGTGGAGATGGCGAGCTTTCCGGTGGCCCTGCTGTCGGCTGTTGTCATTGGTCTGCTGGGCACCCTGCTGATCTGGCCGCTGAAGCTTGTGCTGGCACTGCCATGGGCCGTCACCTCCCTGGGAGGGCTGATCGCCCCGGTGTCGTTCCTGTTCAACTGGCTGATCACCATCATCCTCTTCAGCCTGGCGGCCTGGCTCATCAAGGGCTTCCGGCTCCAGAACGGTCTGATCAGCGGGATCCTGGGGGCGCTGGCCTACAGCGTGCTCAGCAGCCTTGTGCTGGGCTGGCTCGGTCTGGAGGTTCCCCTGACCAGGGCGATGGCCGCAGCCGCCAACCTGGGCTGATCGGTTTCGGGGCGTTCACCGCAGGTGAACGCCAGAATGGTCCGATGCCATTCCATCTTCACGCCCCCTACGAACCGAAGGGCGACCAACCCGCCGCCATCGAGGCGATGGTGAAGGGTGTTGACGGGGGCGAACGCTTCCAGACCCTCCTCGGCGCCACCGGCACCGGCAAGACCTTCTCGATCGCCAATGTGATCGCCCGCACCGGGCGGCCCACCCTGGTGCTGGCCCATAACAAGACCCTGGCGGCCCAGCTCTGCAACGAGCTGCGGGAGTTCTTCCCCAACAATGCCGTCGAATACTTCATCTCCTACTACGACTACTACCAGCCCGAGGCCTACGTTCCCGTCTCGGACACCTACATCGCCAAGACCGCCTCGATCAACGAGGAGATCGACATGCTGCGGCACTCGGCCACCCGGTCGCTGTTCGAGCGCCGGGATGTGATCGTCGTTGCTTCGATCAGCTGCATCTACGGCCTGGGCATTCCTTCGGAATACCTCAAGGCCGCCGTGAAGTTTCAGGTGGGCGACAAGCTCGATCTGCGCGGTTCCCTGAGGGAGCTGGTCAACAACCAGTACTCCCGCAACGACATCGAGATCAGCCGCGGCCGCTTCCGGGTGCGGGGCGACGTGCTGGAGATCGGTCCGGCCTACGAAGACCGGCTGGTGCGCATCGAGCTGTTCGGCGATGAGGTGGAGGCGATCCGTTACGTCGATCCCACCACCGGCGAGATCCTCCAGAGCCTGGAGACGATCAACATCTACCCCGCCAAGCACTTCGTCACCCCCAAGGAGCGGCTGCAGGGGGCGATCCAGGCGATCCGGGCCGAACTGCGCGAACGGCTGGAGGTGCTCAACGGCCAGGGGCGGCTGCTGGAGGCCCAGCGGCTGGAGCAGCGCACCACCTACGACCTGGAGATGCTCGAGCAGGTGGGCTACTGCAACGGGGTGGAGAACTACGCCCGGCACCTGGCCGGTCGGGAGGCCGGCACCCCGCCCGAGTGCCTGATCGACTACTTCCCCGACGACTGGCTGCTGGTGGTGGATGAGAGCCACGTCACCTGCTCCCAGCTCCAGGCCATGTACAACGGCGACCAGAGCCGCAAGCAGGTGCTGATCGAGCACGGCTTCCGCCTGCCCAGTGCCGCCGACAACCGGCCCCTCAAGGGGGACGAGTTCTGGGAGAAGGCCCGGCAGACCATCTTCGTCTCGGCCACCCCCGGGGCCTGGGAGCTGGCCCAGAGCAAGGGCAAGGTGGTGGAGCAGGTGATCCGCCCCACCGGCGTGCTCGACCCGATCGTGGAGGTGCGCCCCTCGGAGGGTCAGGTGGACGACCTGCTCGGGGAGATCCGCCTGCGGGCCGACCGCCAGGAGCGGGTGCTGGTCACCACCCTCACCAAGCGCATGGCGGAGGACCTCACCGACTACCTGGCCGAGAACGGGGTGCGGGTGCGCTATCTGCACTCCGAGATCCATTCGATCGAGCGGATCGAGATCATCCAGGACCTGCGCAACGGTGCCTACGACGTGCTCGTTGGCGTCAACCTGCTGCGGGAAGGACTCGACCTTCCCGAGGTGTCCCTGGTGGCGATCCTCGATGCCGACAAGGAGGGCTTCCTGCGGGCGGAGCGCTCCCTGATCCAGACCATCGGCCGGGCGGCGCGCCACATCGACGGGGTGGCGCTGCTCTACGCCGACAACCTCACCGATTCGATGACCAAGGCGATCTCCGAGACCGAGCGGCGACGTGTCATCCAGCACGCCTACAACGAGCGCCACGGCATCACCCCGACCCCTGCCGGCAAGCGGGCGGGCAATGCGATCCTCTCCTTCCTGGAGCTCTCCCGCCGGCTCAGCGACGACCAGCTGGAGGAGGCGGCCGAGCAGGCGGAGCACAACGAGGTGCCCCTCGATGCCCTGCCTGAGCTGATCACCCAGCTGGAGGACAAGATGAAGGCGGCGGCCAGGAGCCTGGAGTTCGAGGAGGCCGCCAACCTCCGCGACCGGATCAAGAACCTGCGCCACAAGCTGGTGGGACGGCCCGCCGCCTAGGGCACCCGCCGCCGCTGCGGCCAGGAGCGACCGCCGTTCCAGGGATGGCCAGGCGATTGGCGGCGGCTGCCAGCTGGGCCTGGGGGTCGGGCCCGGCATCGATCGCCTTGGCCTCCTCCCGGCGGCGCGCCGGGCCATGGGAATCAGAGAGGTTCCAGGCGCAGCAGCCGGCCATCACCCGCCCCATCGGTGAGCACATAGAGAAATCCGTCCGGTCCCTGGCGCACGTCCCGCACCCGGGCGCCGATCGGAATCTCCTGCTGGGGTGTCACCGATCCCTGCGGATCCGGACGCAGCCGATGCACCTGCCGCGACACCAGTCCGCCGGCGAAGAGATCACCGCGCCAGTCCGGATAGCGCTCGCCGTCGTAGACCGCCAGGCCCGAAGGGGCGATGGCGGGCGTCCAGACGAGAACGGGATCCCGCAGGCCCGGGGCGCTGGTGGACGGTGCGATGGGGGGGCCGAAGTACTCGCGGCTGTGGGTCACCCGCGGCCAGCCGTAGTTCACGCCGGCCTCGACCCGGTTGAGCTCGTCGCCATCGCGGGCGCCGTGTTCGCTCGCCCAGACCATGCCCGTGCGGCGATCCAGGGCCAGCCCCTGGATGTTGCGGTGCCCGAGGCTCCAGAGCCCCGGCAGGGTGCCGGGCCGGCCGGTGAAGGGGTTGCCCCGGGCCGGGGTGCCATCGGCGTTGAGCCGCAGCACCTTGCCCAGGGCGCTGCCCGGATTCTGGGCCTGGGCGCGGATCAGCTGGCCCTCCAGCTGGACCGGTGGGTTGCCCCCGTCGCCGATCGCCAGCAGCAGCGTGCCATCCGGGAGCCAGAGTAGGCGGGAGCCGAAGTGCTGGGCGCCGGACTTGCGCTGCGGCACCGCGTACAGCACCCGCAGATCGCTGAGGGCCTGGCCATCGAAACGGGCCCGGGCTAGCCGGGTGTGGTTGGCGTCGGCGCTGCCGGCGGCGTAGGTGAGATAGATCCAGCGGTTGGTGGCGAAATCGGGATGGACCGACACATCGAGCAGGCCCCCCTGGCCAGCGGCCAGCACCTCAGGCACGCCGCGGATCGGCTCGGGCTGGAGCACACCGTTTCGCACCAGCCGCAGCCGACCCGGCCGCTCCGTGATCAGCAGCTCGTCCCCCGGCAGCCAGGCCACGGCCCAGGGGTGCTCCAGGCCGCCGACCACCGGCACGCTCCGCACCGGGGTGGAGACAGCCGCCGGCTGGCAGCTGACCAGGACCGGCAACAGCAGGACCCCGGCCAGCCGGTTCAGGAGTGGCGGAGGGCGATGGGCCATGGCTGGGGGGACAGCTCCAGAAGCACCAGGTCGCGCAGGTCGTGGAGCAGGGAGAGTTCGGCGCCGCTGAGCTGGCGCGGGCGGGTGTCGATCAGACACAGCGTGCCCAGGCAGGTGCCGTCGTCGAGGATCAGGGGCGAGCCGGCGTAGAAGCGGATCCGGGGTTCCCCCAGCACCAGCGGATTATCCGCGAAGCGCTCGTCGAGCCAGGTGTCCGCCACCAGCAGGTCCGAGCGCTGGCTGATGGCGTGGGCGCAGAAGGCCAGGTCCCGGGAGGTCTGGCAGGTGGCCAGGCCATGGCAGGACTTGAACCACTGCCGCTCGGCATCGATCAGGCTGATCAGGGCGATCGGCACATCGAAGGCGGCGGCGGCGATCCGGGTCAGCCGGTCGAAGCGCTCCTCCCGCTCCGTGTCCAGCAGGCCGAGCTCCGCCAGCCGCCGCAGGCGCTGTTCCTCATCCTGCGGGGGCCGGGCCCGCTCCCAGCGGCAGGGGGTGCGCAGGCTCCAGGCCCGGATCCGGGCCCGCAGGAAGCTCTCGGAGACGGGCAGCACCAGCCACTCGCTGACCAGCGGATCGTCGAAGCGGGCCTGCCCCTCCAGGGCCGCCAGCATCACGACGGGGATCTCGGCCATCGCCGTGGCCGGGGACTCCCGCAGCCTGCGGAGCAGCCCGGGGCCATCGCGGACGGGGAGCGCCTGCTCCAGCAGCAGCAGGGAGGCCCCGTCGCGCTCGAGACGCTGCTTCAGGTCGGCTTCGCCGCCGGCCACATGGAAGGGCAGGCCCTCGAGGCGCAGGGCGGTGGAGAGGGCCGCCTCCAGATCCCTGTCCGTCACCCAGACCAGGGCCGGGGGACCACCGGGATCGCCGCCCAGGGCCCCGGGGCCGGACTTGAATCCCGCTTCCGGCGGTGGGGCGCCTGGGGCGGCCTCGGGGATGCGGGGGGTGGTGCGCAGCACCAGTCCCTCCGAGGCCGCCAGCACCTCAAGTGGGCTGCCCCGGTCGGCCAGATCGGCGCGTACACCGGCCAGGATCAGGTCGATGGTCGCGTCGTTGCGCAGCGGGTCGTGGTGGGTGAGCACCAGCCTGGCCACCCCGGCCTCCTCGCAGATGCGCACGGCGTACTCAACCGAGCTGTGGCCCCAGCCCAGCTTGGCCGGGAACTCCAGGGCCGTGTACTGAGCGTCATGGATCACCAGGTCGGCCCCCTCGATGAACGCGGCGTAATGCAGGTCCTGGCCGGAGAGCGGACCGACGCCGCTGGCCAGTTCAGGCGCATGGGGTTCGTGGTCGCAGCAGTAGACGACCGTGGCCCCGTCCACCTGGAGCCGGTAGGCCAGGGTGAGGGCGGGGTGGTTGAGCAGGTGGGTCGTGATCGTCACGTCCCCGATCCGGAAGGTGACCTCGTGAAGATCGTGGTAGCGGATCGTGGCGGCGAACTGCTCGAGGGTGACGGGGAAGTAGGCGTGCTGCATCTGGCCGGAGAGCACGCTGCGCAGGCTGCCCGAGAGGCCGCTGGGTCCAAAGACGTCCCACGTGTGGCCAGGGGCGAAGAAGGGGGCGAAGAAGGGAAAGCCCTGGATGTGGTCCCAGTGGGTGTGGCTGATCAGCAGCGATCCCTCCATGCCATCGGGGCGCTCCTGCATCAGGGCCTGCCCCAGGCCATGGGCGCCGGTGCCGCAGTCGATCACCAGCAGGGTGCCGGCGTCGGAGCGGACCTCGACGCAGGAGGTGTTGCCACCAAAGCGGAAGGTGTCCGGCCCGGGCTTGGCGATCGAACCGCGGGTTCCCCAGAACCGGACCTGCATCCCGCTCCCCCGTCGCCGACCTAACCCTAGGAAGGGCAACGGCTTCCAGCCGCAGGAGCCTCCGTTCCCTGGGCCGCGTGCCGTGTGGAGCCGCCAAGCTGCTGGCCGCGCTCGACGCGTCCATTCCGCTTGCCCAGGGAGACGCCTGCCGGGTGGGTGCCAGAATCGGCATCAGCGTCTTTCCAACCAACGGCAGGGAGAAGAAAGGCCTGCTGGAGGCCGCTGACGATGCGAAGTACCGGAGCAAGCAGACGGGC
>CAZBMT010000107.1:0-7108 GCA_964492645.1 uncultured Cyanobium sp.
GGCGCTTGAGCAGCTGCCCCTGCACCACCGCGATCCGTTCGATCGCCTGCTCGTCGCCCAGGCCATCAGCGGCCCCTTCACCCTGCTCAGTGCCGACGCGGCGTTCGCCGCCTATGGCTGCCCGCTGCAGGACGCCCGCGCCTGAGCCCGCCAACGCCCGACCACCCGGATCAGCCCGGCGTCGCGCTCACCAGCCGCACCAGCAGCTCGGCGTAGGCCTCCCGGTCCACCGGGGCCACCTCGCGGCCGTGCAGCAGGTCCTGCATCAGGATCAGGTGCACCAGGGCGCCCATGAACAGCCGCGCCCGCAGCTCCGCCTCCGCCCGGCCGGCGATGGCCTCGAACAGCGCCGTCACCCGGCCCACGCCGGTGCGCTCCAGCTGGGCCAGGAAGGTCCTGGCCAGTTCGGGGAACCGCTCCGACTCGGCGATCACCAGGCGCAGGAAGTCCAGGAACTGGGGCTGGCTGTGGCGGCACTCCAGGCAGCGGGCGGCCAGTTCCCGCAGGGCCGCGGCGGGCTTGGCCGGCAGGGCCTGCTGGGGTGAGGCGCCGAACAGTTCGCTGAGGCGCTCGCCCACCATCGCCTCGGTGAGGGCGCGGAACAGGGCCTGCTTGTCGGCGAAGTGGCCGTACACGGTGGCCTTCGAGACGCCCGCCGCGGCCGCGACCCGGTCCATCGAGGTGGCGGCGTAGCCGTGCTGCAGAAATTCGCGCCGGGCGCCGTCGAGCACGGCCTGGCGCTTGTGCCGGCTGCGTCGCTCGCGGGCGCTGGGGCCGGCGTCGGCTGGGGGCATGGCGCGTCCCGCTCAAAAACTGAACTGAACCGTATAGTAACTGCAGCTGGAAGGGCACGCGATGGTGGGGCGGCGGGCACGGCTGGGGCTGGCGGCGGCGGGCGGGGCCGGGCTGCTGGCCCTGGGCGTCGGCCTGCTGCGCCGCGCCTCCCCGCCGCCGCCGCCGGTGGTCGAGCGGCCGATCCGCACCGCCACCGCCCTGGGCCGGCTGGAGCCGGTCCGCGCCCTGCGCACGATCGCGGCGCCGCTCTCGGGCACCGGCCAGCCCACCCTGCAGGCCCTGCTGGTCGAGCGGGGCGATGCGGTGCAGGCGGGCCAGCTGCTGGCCCTGCTCGACAATCAGCCCCAGCTGGAGGCCGCCGTGGCGGCGGCCCGGGCCGAGGTGAACCTGGCCCGTTCGCGGCTGGCGATCGCCCGCGCCGATGCCGGCAGCGGCGAGGACGGCCAGCGGGCCAGGGTGCGCTCCCTGGAAGCCCAGCAGCGCACGGCCGCCACCGAGGCCGCCCGCTACCAGAGCCTGTTCAGCAGCGGTGCCGTCTCGGCTGAAGAGCGCGACAACCGCCGCCTCAGCCTCGACACCATCACAGCCTCGCTGCAGGAGGCCCGGGTGCTGCTGGCGCGGCAGCAGGCGCGCAGCACCGCCGGCGAGGGCGGCGTGGATCTGGATGTGGAGGCCTCCCGGCGCGTGCTGGAGCAGGCCCAGGCCAACCTGCAGCGCGCCATCGCCGCCCGCGACGACAACCTGATCCGCGCCCCGATCGCCGGCACCGTGCTGCAGGTGTTCGCCCGGGCGGGCGAGGCCCCCGGGACGGCGGGGATCCTGCAGCTGGGCCAGACCGGGCGCATGCAGGCGGTGGCGGAGGTGTATGAGAGCGATCTGCCGCGGGTGCGGCGGGGGCAGCCGGTGCGGATCACCAGCCCGGCCCTCACCCAGCCCCTGCAGGGCCGGGTGGGCCAGATCGGCGCGATCGTGCTGCGCCAGAACGTGATCAACACCGACCCCAGCGCCAACACCGACAACCGGGTGGTGGAGGTGCGTGCCCCGCTGACGCCCGAGAGTAACCGGCGGGCGGCGGGGTTCACCAACCTGCAGGTGCGGGTGGTCATCGGGCCATGAGAACCCCGCTCGGCTGGCTGCAGCTCCGCCACGACCGCGGCCGCTTCCTGGTGGCCCTGGCCGGCATCGCCTTCGCCGATCTGCTGATGTTCATGCAGCTGGGCTTCCAGGCGGCCCTCTACGACAGCAACACCCGCCTGGACCGCGCCTTCCGGGGCGATGTGGTGCTGATCAGCCCGAAGGCGCTGAACCTCCAGAACCTCTCCACCTTCCCGCGGCGCCGGCTGCTGCAGGCCCTGGATGTGCCCGGGGTGGTGGAGGCCCAGGGCCTGTACATCCGCACGGTGAACTGGCGCAATCCCCAGACCCTGCAAAGCGCCACGGTGCAGGTGCTGGGTTTCGATCCGGAGGCCGATGTGCTGCGTCTGCCGGAGGTGCGGGCCCAGGCCGATCGCCTCAAGCTGCCCGACACGGTGCTGTTCGACCGGGGTGCCCGGGGCCGCTACGGCGAGGTGATCGCCCGGCTCGATCGCGGCGAGCCGGTGACCAGTGAAATCGAGCGGCGCACCATCGCCGTGGGCGGCCTGTTCCGGCTGGGGGCCTCCTTCGGGGCCGATGCCACCCTGATGGCCAGCGACCAGACGTTCCTGCGGATGTTCCCGCGGGCGAAGGCCGGCAGCATCAGCGTCGGGCTGCTCACCCTGGCGCCGGGGGAACCGGTGGCGCCGGTGGTGCGGGCGCTGCGCCGCCACCTGCCGGATGACGTGCAGGTGCTCAGCCACGCCGACTTCGTGCGGTTCGAGGAGAACTACTGGCGCACGGCCAGCCCGGTGGGCTTCATCTTCGGGCTGGGCACGGCCATGGCCTTCGTGGTGGGGGTGGTGATCGTCTACCAGGTGCTCTCCACCGATGTGAACGCCCACCTGCAGGAGTACGCCACCTTCAGGGCGATGGGCTTCCGCCAGCGCTGGCTGCTGCTGGTGGTGGTGGAGCAGGCCCTGATCCTGGCGGCCCTGGGCTTTCTCCCCGGCGTGCTGATGCCGCTGTGGCTGTATGCGGTGGCGGCGAAGGCCTCCAGCCTGCCGATCGCCCTGACGCTGGGGCGGGCCACCACGGTGTTCGTGCTGACGCTGGTGATGTGCCTGGCCTCGGGGGCGATCGCCACCCGGCGGCTGCAGGCGGCCGATCCGGCCGAGCTCTTCTGATGGGGACCGGCGCCATGGCCAGCGCGATCGTGATCGAGGGGCTCAACCACCACTTCGGGCGGGGTGCGGTGCGTCGCCAGGTGCTGTTCGATGTGGCCCTGGAGGTGGCCGCCGGGGAAATCGTGCTGCTCACCGGACCGTCCGGCTCCGGCAAGACCACCCTGCTGACTCTGATCGGCGGCCTGCGATCCGCCCAGGGGGGCGTCCTGCGGGTGCTGGGGCGGGAGCTGGTGGGGGCCTCGCCGCTGCAGCTCACCCTGGCCCGCCGCGAACACGGCTACATCTTCCAGGCCCACAACCTGCATCGCAGCCTCACCGCCACCCAGAACGTGCGCATGGCGCTGGAGATGCGCGGCACCCTCAGCGACGCCGAGATGGACCGGCGCGCGCGGCGGATCCTCGAGAGCGTGGGGCTGGGGGACCACCTCGATGTCAGGCCGGCCCAGCTCTCGGGCGGGCAGAAGCAGCGGGTGGCGGTGGCGCGAGCCCTGGTGGGGGAGCCGCCGCTGCTGCTGGCCGATGAGCCCACCGCCGCCCTCGACAGCCGCTCCGGCCGCGAGGTGGTGCTGCTGATGCAGCGGCTGGCGCGGGAGCAGGGCTGCACGATCCTGCTGGTGACCCACGACAGCCGCATCCTCGACATCGCCGACCGCACCCTGTCGCTGGAGGATGGCCGTCTCTGCTGATGGGGCCTGAGGACGATGTTCACGCTGGAGCAGATCGTCCCCTGGGGCCGTTCCTTCGAGGAGTACGTGGCCATGTTCTCCCTGGCCGACAGCGATCTGGCGGGCCGCATCCTGGGCTGTGGGGATGGCCCTGCCGGATTCAATGCGGAGGCCAGCAGGCAGGGCCTGTCGGTGGTCTCCTGCGATCCGATCTACGCCTTCACGACGGAGGAGATCGCCTCCCGGATCGCCGCCACCTACACGGAGGTCCTCGAGCAGACCAGGCGGAATCCATCCGCCTTCGTCTGGGACACCATCGCGTCCGTTGAGGAGCTCGGCCAGGTCCGCATGGCGGCGATGCAGGCCTTTCTCGAGGATTATCCGGCCGGCCTGCTGGAGGGGCGGTACGTGAACGCCGAACTGCCGGCGTTGCCGTTCCCCGATCAAGCCTTCGACCTGGCGCTCTGCTCCCACCTGCTGTTCCTGTACAGCCGCCAGCTGGACGCGGCGTTTCACCAGGCCTCGCTGCTGGAGCTCACACGCGTGGCCCGGGAGGTCAGGGTGTTTCCCTTGCTGGAGCTGGGCGGGACGGTGTCACCCCATCTCGCCGGACAGGTGGAGATCCTGCGGGCGAAGGGATTTCAGGTGTCGTTGGAACGCGTGGGCTACGAGTTCCAGCGGGGAGCCTGCGAGATGCTGCGCCTTCAGCGTGAGGATGGCTGAGCGCCACGGGCTGTTTCCTGCCCCGCGTTGCTAGAGGTGTGCAGTGCCGCCCGCAGAGGCTTTCCGCATGACATCTGGCTACACCATCCTCGCCACGGCAGCCGCGGCCGCCGCCATCGGCCTCTCCCTGCCGCTCGCCGCCCGGGCGATCGATCCGGCCTATGCCAAAAAGCTGGAGAGGTCCGGCTGCACCCAGGTCACCGAACTGCAGGGCTGCGACATCAACAAGACCAGGGAGCAGAACGCCAAGGCCGGATTCGGCACGGCTGGTACGGCCGTGTCCCCCTATGCCGGCCAGTGGGTCGCCAGGAACGCGGACGGCCGCACCGTCTCCACCATCCGCATCGACGGCGGGAACAAGGTGCTGGTGAACGGCAAGCCCGTGGCCAGCAAGCTCTCGGATGGCGCCCTGGTGTTCAAGTCCGGCTTCATCACCTACACGATCCAGGGCGATCCGCGCATCACCAACGAGAGCAGCTGGTTCGATGCCGACGCCAGGACCACCGGCCCGATCCGCCGTCAGTGATCAGCCCTCCGCGAACGGGCCCTCAGAGGCCCTGTTCGCGGAAGAAGCGCTGGATGGCGTCCTCGGCCTGGGCCACCTGGGCCGGGGTGCAGGCGGAGGTCTTGCTGAACTGTTTGCCGGCCTTGTTGAAGTTGACCCGGCAGGCGCCCTCGAACTTCACCTGGTGGATGCCCAGCAGCAGCTTCACGATTTCCGGCGGTTTCGCCGCGGGCGTGGCGGGTGTGGTGCTGCCGCTGGCTTCCTTGCCGTAGGGGGCGGGGTCCCAGAACACGAAGATCGACTGGTTCTCCAGCCGGTACACCTGGCCGCGGTTGCCCTCCAGGATCTCGCGCCTGGCCGGTTCCCCGCGCCCATCGAAATAGGCGTTGGGGGTGCTCGCGTTGGGCTTGAGCTCGATCCTCTGGCCGCCCTTGAGCTGGATGCTGACGAATCCCTGCCGCTGCGAGAAGCTGCACAGCCCCGAGGAGGTGGCCTTGTCTTCTCCGGCGGGGAAGACATCGCAGCGGGCCTGCACGGTGTCGGCCAGGGCCGGCGCCTCCGCCACCACGGACGCCAGGCCCAGCAGGCAAGCGGCAAGGATCGGGAGTCGTCGCATCGGCGGGGCTGGCACTGCTCTGAACAGTAGTCATCGCTGCGGGCGGCGGCTTCGCGGCTTCACGTCCGCCCGGCGGGAGATTCGCCGCTGTGTCGGTTGTTGACATGCCGTGACGGCGACAGGCCCCGGAGGCACCATGGGGCCCTGCCGATGCACGGGAGATCGAGGGCATGGGTTGGATCGGCCTTGCCATCGCCATCCTCCTGGCCCTCATCGGCAGCGCCTTCGGCTGGGCGCCGGCGGCCATGGCTCAGGCCCCGGCCCCACGCCCCAACATCGTCTACATCGTCTCCGACGACCAGGGCTGGAAGGACGTCGGCTTCCATGGCTCCGACATCCGTACGCCCAACCTCGATGCCCTGGCCCGGGGAGGGGTCCGGCTCGAGCAGTTCTATGCCCAGCCGATGTGCACGCCCTCCCGTGCCGCCCTGATGACGGGTCGCTACCCCCATCGCTACGGGCTGCAGACCCTGGTGATCCCCTCCGCCGGCACCTACGGCCTGCCCACCGATGAATGGCTGCTGCCCCAGGCGCTGAAGGCCTCCGGTTACCGCACGGCCATCGTCGGTAAGTGGCATCTGGGACACGCCGATCGCAAGTACTGGCCCAGGCAGCGCGGCTTCGATCACCAGTACGGCCCCCTGCTGGGCGAGATCGACTACCTCACCCACTCCGCCCACGGCACCCGGGACTGGTTCCGCGACGAACAGCCCGTCAACGAGAAGGGTTATGTCACCCAGCTGCTGGGAAAGGATGCCGCCAGGGTGATCGAAACGCACGATTCCCGATCGCCGCTGTTTCTCTATCTCGCCTTCACGGCCCCCCACGCGCCGTATCAGGCCCCGCAGGAGTATCTCGCTCGCTACAGGCAGATCGCCGATCCCTCCCGGCGGGCCTACGCCGCCATGATCACCGCCATGGATGACGAGATCGGCCGCGTGCTGCGTGCCCTCGATCGGCGCCACATGCGGCAGAACACGCTCATCGTGTTCCAGAGCGACAACGGCGGACCGCGCTCGGCCCGGTTCACCGGGGAGATCGACATGTCGAAAAGCACCATCCCCGCCGACAACGGCCCCTACCGGGATGGCAAGGGGTCGCTGTACGAAGGCGGGACCCGGGTGGTGGCCCTGGCCAACTGGCCGGGGCGGATTCCAGCCGGCTCGGTGCTGACCCAGCCCCTCCACATCGTCGACATGGTCCCGACCCTGCTGCGCCTGGCCGGCGCGCCCGTAGGCCCCGGCCAGGGCAAGGGCAAGCCGATCGATGGGCTGGATGTCTGGCCCGCCCTTGCCGAAGGGAAGGACTCTCCCCGCGACGCGGTGGTCTACGACATCGAGCCCTTCCGCGCCGCCCTGCGACAGGGCGACTGGAAGCTGGTCTGGCAGGCAACGCTGCCCACGAAGGTGGAGCTGTTCAACATGGCAGAGGATCCCGCCGAGACGTCGAACCTGGCCGAGCAGAACCCCCGGACCGTGGCGGAACTCCAGCAGCGCATCCAGGCCCTGGCCCGCGACGCCGCCCCACCGCTCATCTTCCAGGA
>CAZBMT010000108.1:0-7101 GCA_964492645.1 uncultured Cyanobium sp.
CCCAGGCGGCCGCGGCCAACGCTGCCAGGCGCCAGCAGGCCACGGAGGCGGCCGAACGGCTGCGGGGGATCCTTATGCCCATGGCGGCGTCGGGGGCCTCCCTGCGGACCATGGCGGCGGCCCTGGAGGCGGCCGGGGTCACCACTGCCGGCGGTGCGTCCCGATGGCAGCCCACCCAGGTTTCGCGGGCGCTGCAGCGGCTGGGGCTGGGCCCGTCGCCGATCGCACCCACCAACCCTGACGCCCACCCATAGGCTCCAGGTTCCGTGCGGCGCCGTGATGGGCCAGCAGAAGCGCCACCGCTACGAGCAGCAGGGCCTCCCGGGGACCGGCGTGCCCGCCGAGCGGTACGGCCCCGAGCGGCCAGGGCCGACGCTGGAGACGATCGAGCAGGGCCAGCTGCAGGTGGAGCCCCTCGGCCCACTGTTCGAGGGGGCAGCGGTGGAAGGTGGGCCAGGGTGAGCTCCCAGCCCAGCGCCGGGTGCCCTGACAATGGGGTGATGGCCCTCACCCCAGCCGAACGCCAGGCCCGTCGGAGGGCCCGCCTCAGGGCCGGCGAGGCGGTGCCCTGCTGCTCCAGCTGCGGGGCCAAGCTGCAGCCCACCCTCCAGCGGCGTCCCGACCGCCAGGGGGACGGCCTCTGCTGGAACTGCTGGATCAAGAACCCGGCAGGCCAGGCCACCGAACGCGAGCGGGGCAAGCGCACCAGGGCAGCCGATCTGGAGCGGGCCCGGGAGCTGGGGCGGGAGAGGGCCCGGCGGTTCCGGCAGCGGGCCTCCCAGGGCGGCGAGGGCGACCAGGCGCAGGGCTGAGGAGCCGGCCCTGATGCTGGTGGCCCGTGGCCGCGGCCGGCGTCCACGAGGGGGTGCTGCTCAAGCGGCGGCCGGCGCTTCGGCCTGGGGCTCCTCCAGCAGCCTGGAGATCGGGGGCGGCACCTTGCCCAGCTCGGCCTCGAAGGCGTCGCGCTGAATCAGCCTGCGGGTGGCGCCACCGCTGATCACCAGGTCCGGGCGCACCCGGAAGTAGGTGCCGTCCCGGTCCCGGTGGCGGAACACCAGGCCAGCGCGACGGAGGCGACCCACGCTGCCGGCCACCTGATGGCGGTCCCTGCCGATCGCATCCGCCAGCTGGAACGTCCCAAGGTGAGCCTTGCCAGAGCCAGGGTGGGAACGGGCCACGATCGCCAGCATCACGCACACGTCCCTGGCCTCCAGCCGGCCACAGCTCCACAGCTGCAGCACCACCTCCAGGGCCCGGTTGTCCACCAGGCGGAACTGGGCCCCCCGCTCCCTGTCGCAGGAGTAGCGCAGCGCCAGGAACCGACGGGGAAGCGGGGCTGATGGCTTGGTGACCAACACCCGGCGGGGTCCGGTCTCGGAAGGGCAGGAGGCTTGCGTCACCTGTGGCGCATTGCGAGACGGGTGCCTGGATAATGCCGCACTCGTTTAAGCCAGAGCACGATCCCCAGCCACCGACCCAATGCACCGCTGCAGTGGGTGGAGGAGCAAGTACACCTCCCCCGCCCCAGGCGCCGGTGCACCGATGCGCCACTGGATGGAGGGGCCAGGCGAGGGTGTGGGTGTGGGGTGCCACCCTCTCGTGCGCCAGATGGGCGACAGAGTGGCAGTGGGTGGCACTGAAACCCCCCGTGTAAAACACGTGCCACCCTCGCCACCCTTGAGACCCACACAGGTGGCAGGGGTGGCATGGAAACACCAGGTTGGGCGGAGTTGAGAGTGGCGAGGGTGGCAGGAGTGGCACGTTCCACACACGGGGGGGTCACGGTGCGGTCCTCGCTGACCAAGTGGGGCGGTTGGCTGTGCCGGGGTGGCGGATCGCCAGCTCCTTGCCCCTGAGTTGGTCCAGGGTTCGGGCCAGTTGCTTGCTGTCGTTCGAGTCCTTGTTCCACGGTTTGTCGGGGTAGGCCTGCGCCCACACCTGCGCGGTCGTAAGCGGCTCGCTGCTGCCCTCCAGCACCTGCAAGACCTCCACCTGCCGCTCAGTGAGCTTCTCCCGCAACTTCGCCGCCTTCATGGCGCCGCGGTGTTCGGAGAACTCGCAGACGTGCCGCCAGTTCCGCCCGTCGTCCTCCAGCTGGATCACGCTGTCGATGAACTCGGTCCCCCTCCCTTCGGTCACCAGTCGGCGCCGCGGGTCCTTGGGGTTGTCAGGGTCGATCAGGGTGAGAATCAGCAGCTGGGAGGCGTTCGCCCTGATGGCACCGTTCCCCCGCAGGGCGGCGCCGTTGACGATCCCGACCCGGCCGGCGGCCTTCGCGTTGTGGTGAATCACCAGGGGGGTGCAGCCGTGGACGATGCAGGCGCGTTCGATGTCGGTGAGCACCTCCGCCGCTTCACGGGAGTTCTCATCGATGCCGAGCTTCTCGCTGACCTTGGCGAACGAATCCACCAGCACCAGCGAGCCCGGGTGATCAGCGCAGACCTGCCGCAGCTCGGCGATGCCTTCCGGTGTCGCTGCCCAGGGGTTGTGGGAGTCCCAGAGGCGCACGATGCGCCTGTCGAGGGTGTTCCCCTCTACCAGTCCAACGCCCTTGAGCTGGCGCTTCCACAGCTTCACCGGCTGATCGGGGCCGACGATGATCACGGCCTGTGGGCGGGTGGCGATGCTGCGGCCGATGAACTCGTCGCAGCCGTGCAACAGGTTGGCGATCAAGGCCACCGACCACAGGGTTTTGCCGGCCTTGGGGTCGGCGCCGACGATGTTGAGGGCACCGGCGAGGATCAGCCCCTGGATCAGCCATTCGTCGTCGTCGTCGGGCAGTTCCTGGCCGCCTACGAATGGCAGGGATTCGATGCCATCGCGGCGGATGATCGCTTCCCCGATCTCCCGCCTGTAGAGGTCGTCACGAGCGGGAACGGATAGATCGGCCTCGACGAGCTCCCGCAGGCGGTGGAGGTACTGAGGCCGACTGCGGTTGATGTTCTCGGCCACCACCCGATCGGCGACCGCACGGATCCGCTCCAGGTCGGATTCCTGCTGCTGCACCTCCTGCACCCCCGTGGAGCCATCGAGGCCGGCCGGTGCCACGCCCACCGCGACCTCCGCCTGCTGCGGTGCGACGGGGACCCCCATCTCCTTCTGCCACTCAGCCCAGATCCCCGGCCATTCGCTGCCTTCGATCAGGGTGATCTGCTTCTCGATGGCGGCGACCCGTTCGGCGGGGGTGCCGGGGGCGTCATCGATCGAGCCGCCCTCCGGCAGGGTTGGCCACACCTCAGAAGCTGGCAGCACCACCAGCTGCAGGCCGACCGCCGCGGCCGCCTCCAGGGCCTGCTGAGCCCGCTTCACGCCCTCGAGATCCTGATCTGCCAGGTACACGACCATGGCGACGCCAGCGGCCTTGAGGACGGCGTAACGAGCCTGGATCTGCTCGACCGAATGGGCGTGGCCGGGCTGGCTGATGGCGATCAGGCCACCTTCCCGGGCGATCTCTGCGGCCTTCTCCCCCTCGGTCTCCAGCATCCAGTGGCCGGGGTTGGCCTTGGCCGCGGCGATCGCCTCCAGCTGGCGCCACACGGGCCATGGGTTGGGGCCCTGCCCGAAGTCCAGCTTGCCGCCGTCCTTGTGGCGGACGGAGAACCTCTTGCGGCCGCCGGCCACCGGCATCAGCCGGTGGACCTCCTGCGTGGCCGAGTACCGATAGACGGCCTCGCAGAAGTGCTCGACCCCCTTGAGCCGCACGATCGGCCCGTCGGGATTGATGCGGACGACACTCGAGGCGGGACCCGGAAGGCGCACCAGCGTGATGGGCCCCTGGGGGACCGCTGGGAGGGCTGCCGGCGGGGCAGGCGGCCTTGGGGCTGTCGACTGGGACAGGCGCGGTCTGTGGCCATTGCCGGCCTCCTGTGGGGGCAGCCCTAGGTGGCGCTCGATCTCCTCGGCGGCCCGCTTGAAGTCCCAGCCGGTGACGGCCAGGAGGAGCCCCATCCCATCGCCGGCGCCAGCACCCCGGCCCGGCCGGGCTGGGCACTGCCGGCAGATCCAGGTGCCGCGGCCGTCGCGGTTGTCGAAGGTGAACCGATCAGTCCCCTCCCTGCAGATGGGGCACCCATGTGGTTTCCCGTCCAGCAGTGCAGGGTCGATCCGTGTGAGAGCGGCGAGGATCTCGGGCCAGCGACCACGGGCCGCCTCGGTGCACGTGTTGGCGCTCCTCATGCCGCCTCCACGGCGCAGGCCGCAGCGAGGGGAGCAGGGCGATCGGCCACGACATGCAGCGCCCGGGAGGCCCGGGTGATGCCGACGTAGGCCAGCTGGTTCAGCGCCGCCCCCTCCGGGTTCCTGTCCACATCGGGGTGCAGGAACACCCGCTCGAAGGTGCTGCCCTGCGCCTTGTGAATCGTCATCGCCCAGACAGGGCTGATGGCGGCGAAGGCGTCCTTCCGGCTCCAGTGCATGCTCCAGAGCTCCTTGGCGCCGGCCCCGTTGCCGGCCTCCTTCTCCGCCTTGGCCAGCGCGGCGATGGTGTTGTTCGCCTTCCGCCAGCTCAGCAGCTGCTCTTGGTGGATCACCTGGAAGGCGACGCGCCGCCCACGGCCGCCGGAGACGCGGGCCTCGATTTCCCACCACTTCCACAGCGGGAGCAGCTCGCCGGCCTTGGTCTTGCGCTTGCCGAGCAGCACCTCGCGGACCGCCTGGAGCTCGTCGCCGCCCAGGGCCCCCTCGCCCGGCGTGACGCGGAGTAGTTCCATCTCGCAGGTGGAACCCACCAGCGGCGCACCGTCCGGGCCGAGGATCACCCCGTTGGAGACGACCGGTTGCCCCACCACATAGGGCAGGGCCGACGGGCCGTAAATCGCACGGTGCAGGTCGAGGTTGAACCGGTCCGCAGCGGCGTTCGTCCAGCACAGAACCCTGGCCCCGTCGGTGTCCCCGCTTCGCGCAGCGGCCCTGCAGGCCCGCAGAGCTTCCCGCTTCCATGCCCCGAACCCTTCATGGGCCACCACGGCGCTGCGGTCCGATCGGCTTGAGACGAAAGGCGGCCGGCCGCGGCCCAGCTTGCGGGTAGCTGTGGCCAGCTCGAGGATCGGGCCGGCGTGACGCACCACCTCGTTCAGATGGGCGCCGATCGGGGCCTCGAGGAGCGGGCACGGGGTGGTGTCTTCCACCGGCTGCAACTGCGCTGGATCACCGATGGCGACCAGGGCGGCACCCGGCGGCATGGCCTCCTCCAGCCGGGCAGCCAGGCCGGCGGACACCATCGAGGTCTCATCCAGCACCACCAGGATGGTGTGCTCCCCAATCAGGGGGGTGGCCCTCAGGTCCGGCTGGAAGGTCTCGACGCCCTCCTCGCGGACGGGTCGGAGGCCCAGGGCGGAGTGGAGGGTGGTGACCTTCACCTGATCCAACCCATAGGCGGCCAGGGCCCGCTCCAGCTGACGGGCGGCCTTGTGCGTCGGGGCGGCAATCACCAGCTTGGGCAACTGCTCCCACTTCCCGAAGGCGTCGCGGACACCGAGGGCGCCGTCGATGGCCTGGGCCAGGTCGATCAGCCGGGCGGAGAGGAACGTCTTGCCGGTGCCGGCGGACCCGGCCAGCACCGCCCGGGCGCCTGGGGTTTCACCGCGGAAGGTCGGGGCGAGCAGGTCGAACGCCCGCCGCTGGCCAGGGGTCAGCCGCACCTCCTGCTGGCCTGGCACTTCTGGCAGAATCTGGGCGGGAGCCAACCCGTTTCGGCCGTGGGCCGAGGCGAAGCCCAGGGAGTGAGCACCCTGGGCTTCGCTGTTACTGGGAGCCTGCATTGATCAGCCCTCCCCCTTGGCGACGAGACCGGCCAGGCGGCGGCGGCGAGGGAAGCTGCGGATCTTGGTGCCCTGATGGATCAGGTTCTTGGCAAGATCGCCCCGCACCTTGTCGTGCTGGGTGACGTACTGCTCCACCGCCTTCCGCAAGAGGTGGGAAGTGGAGACGTTGAGCTGATCTGCGACGAGATCAACGGCTTGTGCGTAGGCGAGTGGGACGCGCAGGCTGAGGTTTGCAGTTGCGTTCGTCCCACCCGTGGAGAGGAATTCCATGGGGGTGTGGATGAACGCGACGCCCCCCTGGCGATCCTCCCCCTCGCGGTTACCGGGGAGGGCCTGGCTTTGTTGTTCGGAGGTCTGGCCTCCCGCAGAGCGGGCCTGCGCTGCTTGCGTTAAACACTATCCGGAACCTAGGATTGCGTCAACAGGGCAACCGCCACCATGGGGACAATCGTCCAGACTCCTAGGAGTGGCGCACCAGCAACATGCGATGCGATCGGAGAACTCGTTGCTGACCTGATCGAGGCATCCCATCCTGCGATTGCATGGCCTACGGCATCCAGCGGCCTGGCCGACTTGCTCCACGTCACACCATCACCAGCCGGGCAGAACCCTGATCAGAGAAGGCAGTACCTGAGCAGCCTGATCTGTGACGGGACTCGCCGCTCTGCGATCTGTGCCCACCCGAGTGAGCATCACTGGCTGGAGTCGCTGCTGAGAACTGTCTGCCCGTTCGATGCACTTCGGAGTGCCCGGGTCGTCTGCCGCACCCCAGCGATGCGGGACCGGCTGGTGCAGTTGGTCGGCGAGGGGCGGGCACGGGAGTTTCAGGACCCGACGCGGGAGCCGGAGCCGGTCGTGCTGTTGATCGATGAACTGCAGGGCCAGCAATTCCAGGAGGTGTTCCTCGCCTCTGACGTCGATCCTCTGAACGCTCCAAAGGTGGAGCTCCTACGGGCGATCAGCGCCGCCAAGCTGGGCCTCCACCTGATCCGCCTGCCCAACTGATCGCCGCGGCCGTCACCCTTCTCCAGACGGCTCCCACGGGTGGGCCTGCCGCAGCGCCACAGCCTGCGCGGCATCGAGCACCCGCCCCTGGTGGATGGCGCCGGTGACGCCCCCGCCCGGGTCCTGCAGCACCAGGAGGAAATCAGTGCCGGGGTGACGATCCAGCGGCCGCCTCAGCATCGTGGTTTGCTCGTTCGCACGACGTGGCGGCGGCGTTCGAGGTGCAGGCATCGGGCCGCAACGATCGGCGCCACCAGCCTGCCGAACCCTCACCATGCTCCACTAGTTACGTCTCGCGTTACCATTGCAGGATGATCCGATCGTTCCGCTGTGC
>CAZBMT010000109.1:0-7100 GCA_964492645.1 uncultured Cyanobium sp.
GACCACCGAGAACGCCTACGGGGCCATCCGCCAGCGGCTCCTGCTCGACTGCTGGATCGATGCACTCGGCAAGGTTAGCGCCCAGCGTCAGCCCCCGGCCCTGCGCTGGCTGCTGCACGTGGGGCTCTACCAGCTGCTGTTCAGCGACCGGGTGCCGGCGGCGGCGGCGGTGAGCACCACCGTGGCCCTGGCCAAGCGCGGCGGGCTGGGCCGGCTGGCGCCGGTGGTGAACGGCCTGCTGCGCTCCCTTCTGCGCCGCCGCGAGCGGCCGGCCGGCGCCGGACCCTGCCCCGAGCCCTGGGACGGCCTGGTCCTGCCGGCCGACCCCGCCGCCGCCCTGGCCGTGCGCCGCTCCCTGCCCCCGTGGCTCGCCGCCGGGCTGCTCGACTGGCTGCCGCCGCAGCGGGCCGAGGCCTTTGCCCTGGCCTGCAACGCCGTGCCCCCCCTCGACCTGCGGGTCAATGGCCTGCGCACCAGCCGCGACGCCCTGCTGGAGCGGTTCGCGGCGGCCGGCGTCGCCGCCTGCGCCCTGCCCGGGACTGCCCACGGTCTCACCCTGCTGGAGCGGGTGGGGGACCCCCGCGAGCTGCCGGGCTACGGCGAGGGGCTCTGGTGCGTGCAGGACCGCAGCGCCCAGGCCATCGCCCCCCTGCTCGACCCCCGACCCGGCCAGCGGATCCTCGATGCCTGCGCCGCCCCGGGGGGCAAGAGCACCCACCTGGCGGAGCTGATCGGCGACCGGGGCGAGGTGTGGGCGCTGGATCGCTCCGAAGCCCGGCTGCGGCGGCTGGATCGCAACGCCGAACGGCTGGGCCTCACCACGATCCGCTCCCTGGCCGCCGACGCCACCGGCCTCGGCGAGCTGAAGTCCCACTGGCGGGGGAGCTTTGAGCGCATCCTCCTGGATGCCCCCTGTTCGGGACTCGGCACCCTGGCCCGCCACCCCGACGCCCGCTGGCGGGTCACCCCCGACGCCATCGACGGCCTGGTGATCCTGCAGCGTCAGCTGCTGGAGGCGATGCTGCCGCTGCTGGCCCCCGGCGGCCGGCTCCTCTACGCCACCTGCACGGTGGAGCCGCGCGAGAACGGCCACCTGATCGCGGCACTGCTGGCGGCCCATCCGGACTGGACCCTGCTGGAGGAGCGCCAGTGGTGGCCCACCCCCGCCGCGGCCGGGAACGGCGGCGGCGACGGCTTCTATGCCGCCCTGCTGGGGGGGGCGGGGCAGGCGCCGGACGCCTGACCGATCAGGGCACCGGTGGCGGCGGTGCGGCGACGGGCGGTGGCGGCGGCGGCGGGGCGGGTTCAGGCGGCGGGGCCGGGGGTGGTACGGCGGCGTCGCGGGAGCGGGGGGCGGCGACGGGATTGTTCGGTGGCGCGCTCTGGGCCGGCTCGCTCCGGAAGGGTGGCTGCTCTGTGGGGGGCTCCCACTCGGGCGGCAAGGTGCGGCTCGGCTCCTGGGCCGGTGGCTCCCAGCGCGGGCTCTCACGCCAGCTCCCCTCCGGCGGCCTGGCGTCGCGTTCGGGGCTCTTCCTGGCCGGCGCCGGTTTGAAGCTGCCGGTGAGCACCGGCTTGGGCGGGAACTTCTCCACCGGCATACCCTTGGTGACCGGTTCCATGAAGGTGCGCCAGGCGTAGGTGGCCAGCACGCTGGTGGTGCCCGTTCCTCGGTTGTTGTCGTATCCCAGCCAGACGCCGGTGGTCAGCTGGGGGATGGAGCCGATGAACCAGAGGTCGCGCGCCCCTTCGGAGGTGCCGGTCTTGCCGGCCACCGGCCGGTCGGCCAGGGCGGCGCCGCCGCCGGTGCCGCCCTGCACCACCTGCTGCAGCATCCAGACCATCGCGTCGGCGATGTCGCTGCTCACCGCCCGCGTGCCGCGGGGGCCGTTGGCCCGCCGCGACCACAGCAGTTGCCCCTCCGGCCCGTAGATCTCCTCGAAGGGCAGCGGCTGGATGTACACCCCGCGGTTCACCAACGCCGCGTAGGCCGCCGTCATGTCGAGCACCGTCTGGTCGTTGGAGCCGATCGCCATCGACAGGTAACGCCCCAGCTCCCGATGCAGGCCGAGGCTCTTGGCGGTGGCGATCACCGGGTCGTAGCCGAGCTTCTGCAGCAGGGCCACCGCGACGATGTTGAGGGAGTTCTGCAGGGCCGTGGCCAGGCTCACCCGGCCCATGTAGCGGTTGCCGAAGTTTCTGGGGCAATAGCCGCTGAAGCAGCGGGCCGAATCCAGCACCGTGTCCTCCGGCTTCATGCCCAGCTTCAGGGCGGTGAGGTACACGATCAGCTTGAAGGTGGAGCCCGGCGAGCGCAACGCCTGGGAGGCGCGGTTGAACTGGGTCTTCTCCCAGTCCTTGCCGCCCACCATCGCCCGCACCAGGCCCGTGCCGGGCTCCATCGCCACCAGCGCTCCCTCCATGCTGCCGGTGGCGTAGGTGTCGATCGTCTTCTGGGCCTCCGCCTGCCAGGCCGAATTCAGGCCGCTGCGGATCGTCAGGCCTCCCACCTCCAGCTGCTCCTTGCTGAGCACCTTGGGCAGCTCCTGCTCCAGCCAGCTGGTGTACCAGGGCGCCGGGTTGTAGAAGAATTTCGGCTCCGCCGGCTTCAGCGCCAGGGGCGCGGCCTCGGCCCGCCGCAGCTGTTCATCGTCGATGAAGCCCGCCTCCCGCATGCGCTCCAGCACGATCGAGCGCCGCCGCAGGGCCACCTCCGGATTCACCAGCGGCGAATACACGGAAGGGGCCGGCGGCAGTCCGGCGATCAGGGCGGCCTCCGGCAGGGTGAGCTGGTCGGGACGTTTGGAGAAGTAGATCCAGGCGGCATCGGAGATGCCGTAGGCGCTGGAGCCCAGGTACACGTAGTTGAGGTACTGCTCGAGGATCTGCGCCTTGCTCAGCTCGCGCTCGATCTTGCCGGCCAGGGCCGCTTCCTTGAGCTTCCGCACGATCGTGCGGTCCTGGCTCAGGAACACGGTGCGGGCCAGCTGCTGGGTGATCGTGCTGGCGCCCTCCTCCACGGCGCCCTGCTGGAGGTTGCGCAGCAGGGCTCGGCTGATGCCGAGCAGATCGATGCCGTCGTGCTGGTAGAAGCGCCGGTCCTCGGCGGCCACGAAGGCGCGCTGGATCAGCAGCGGCATCTTGCCGGCGGGCAGCTTCTCCCGGGTGGCCGGCCCCTTCTTGAGCACCACCTGGCCGTCGGAGGAGAGGATCGTGATCGTCCCCGGCCGGTTGAAGCTGGTGATGCGGCTGGCATCGGGCAGCAGGCCGTCGAGGCCGCGCACCAGGATCGTCTGTCCCAGGGCCACGAGGCCGCCGGCGGCGGTGGCCGCCAGGGCCGGGAGCAGCAGGCGCCAGCCCAGGGGTCGCGAGGGACGGCCGGGCGGAGGCTCACCGGGTTGTCGCGCTCCGGTGGTGGCCGTGGACAGGCCCACCCTGGTCATGGCAGCGGTGCCGTCAGCGCAGCGATGCGGGTCAGGTCACTGTGGCCGATCGCCAGGGCGGTGACAAGCATCCCCAGCACCAGGAACGGCTGAGCGCTGGCCTGGTACTTGACATCGAAGGCGACCGGATCGCGCAGCAGCCAGATGTCCTGGAAGGTGATCTGGGGAATGATCAGCAGCACCAGCAGCACGGCGGCGAAGTGCTGGCCGATGGCGATCAGCACCGCCACCATCGCCAGCTGGAAGAGGTCGATCATCCCGGCGCTGATCCAGCTGGCCCGCCGGATGCCGAACACCACCGGCAGCGACTGCAGACCCAGGGCCCGGTCCCCTTCGACGCTCTTGAAGTCGTTGACGACGGCGATGCCGAGGCCCGCCAGGCTGTAGGCCAGGGTGAGAAGGGCCGTGCTCCAGGTGAGCTGGCCGAACAGGGCCTGGCCGGCCCACCAGGGCAGGGCGATGTAGCTGGCGCCCAGGGCGTAGTTGCCCAGCCAGCCGTTCTGCTTCAGCTTCAGCGGTGGCGCCGAATAGATGTAACTGACGAACGAGCCACCCAGGGCCAGCAGCAGCAGCACCGGCGTGGTGTGGCCGGCCCAGACATCGAGGCCCCAGGCCACCGCCAGCCCGGCCAGCAGCAGCACCACGATCTGGAGACGCACCTGGCCCAGGGGAATGGCCCCGGAAGGTATCGGCCGGTAAGGCTCGTTGATCGCGTCGATCTCGCGGTCGTAGTAGTCGTTGATGGTCTGGGTGTAGCCGGCCAGCAGCGGCCCGCTCATCAGCATGCAGGCCACGGACGCCCCCACCTCCGGCAGGGTCCAATGGAAGTTTCCGGAGGCTGCCGCCCCGCAGATCACCCCCCAGATCAGGGGGATCCAGGTGACGGGCTTCATCAGCTGCAGCCGGATCTTCCAGATGTTGGACGTGCCGGCGGCGCCCTTCATCCCGAGCAGCTGCCGGGCGCCACCGGAGACGCCAGGGGAGCCGGCGCTGGTTTCGGGGCTCTGGCTCATGGGTGGGCTGTCTCAGGCAGGGGTGATTTCGTCGTCGAAGAACCAGGTGGTGGTGCCGCCGCTGAGCTCCACCACCACACCGATGCCGGTGCCGTCGGTGACGCGGAAATCCTTCACCGTGCCGGTGGCATCGGCCTTGAGGGCGGCCACCAGACCGGCCGGGATCCGGTCGCGCACGCGGGTGACCCGCACCTTCGAACCGATGGTGATGCCAGCCTGGGCCATGTCCGGCGCGATTAGAAAGTCGCGCAACCTTAACAGCGAACCCGTGGTTGCCAAACGGATCATCCCCTGCCTCGACGTGGCCGACGGCAGGGTGGTGAAGGGGGTCAACTTCGTCGGGCTGCGCGACGCCGGTGACCCGGTGGAGCTGGCCTGCCGCTACAGCGCCTCCGGGGCCGACGAACTCGTGTTCCTGGACATTGCCGCCAGCCACCAGGGACGTGCCACCCTCGTCGACATGGTGCGCCGCACCGCCGAGGCGGTGACGATCCCCTTCACGGTCGGCGGCGGCATCGTCAGTGCCGAGGGCATCACCGAGCTGCTGCGGGCCGGCGCCGACAAGGTGAGCCTCAACTCCTCGGCGGTCCGCAACCCGGAGCTGGTGACGGCCGGCGCCGATCGCTTCGGCTGCCAGTGCATCGTCGTGGCCATCGATGCCCGCCGTCGGCCGGCCGGCGGCGGGCAGCCCCCCGGCTGGGACGTGTTCGTCAAGGGCGGGCGGGAGAACACCGGCCTCGATGCGGTGGACTGGGCCCGGCGGGTGGTGGCGCTCGGGGCCGGGGAGATCCTGCTCACCTCCATGGACGGCGATGGCACCCAGGCGGGGTACGACCTGGCCCTCACCCGGTCGGTGGTCGAGGCGGTGGAGGTGCCGGTGATCGCCTCCGGTGGTGCCGGCTGCATCGACCACATCGCCGCCGCCCTCGAGGTCGCCGGCGCCTCGGCGGCCCTGCTGGCCTCCCTGCTGCACGATGGGGTTCTCAGCGTCGAAGAGATCAAGACCGACCTGCTGCAGCGGGGGCTGCCGGTGCGTCCCCTGCTGCTGGCCCCGGCGGCGGGCTGAACCGCCCGGGGCGGCGGCGATCGCAGCGCCGCGTTCACTCGCCGTAACATTGAGAAACCTCTGTGGTAACCGGTGCATCGGTGAACGCCTTCCTGCTGCTGCCGACGCCCCTGTTCACCGTCATCGCGCTGGTGGTGGTGGCCGTGGTGATCGCGCTGGTGGCCTGGGCGCTCCAGCTGATGCAGGCCGCCACCGACCGCCGCGAGTTCTCCCTGATGCTGGCCGGCTGCATGGTCTGTTCAGCGGCGGTGGGCCTGGCCACCGTGATGGTGCTCACCTTCACCAGCCCGGTGCGGCTCGAAGCCCGCGGGCTCGTGCCCCCCGCCCCTGAGTCGTCCGGCGTCAGCCTGGATGCGATCGTGCTGCCCTGGGACGACGCCCTGACACCTCGCCTTGGCAACAGTTGATCCCCGGCAGATCAGCGATCTGTTCGACAGCATCGCCCCGAGCTACGACCAGCTGAACGACCTGCTCAGCCTGGGGCTGCATCGTCTCTGGAAGCGGCAGGCCCTGCTCTGGTTGCGTCCCCACCCCGGCCAGCGCCTGCTCGACCTCTGCTGCGGCACCGGCGACCTGGCCCTGCTGCTGGCCTCCCGCGTCCGGCCCGGGGGGCTGGTGCTGGGCCTCGATGCGGCCGCCGCCCCGCTGGCCATCGCCCGGCGCCGGGCGGCACGCCAGCCCTGGCTGCCCCTGCAGTGGCTGCAGGGCGATGCCCTGGCCACCGGCCTGGCCGACGGCTGGGCCGATGGGGCGGTGATGGCCTACGGCCTGCGCAACCTGGCCGATCCCGCCGCCGGCCTGGTGGAGCTGCGGCGCCTGCTGCGGCCCGGCGGGCGGGCGGCGGTGCTGGATTTCAACCGGCCCGATCCGGCCTCGGCCCCGGCGGCCTTCCAGCGCCTCTACCTTCGCCGCCTGGTGGTGCCGGCCGCCCGTGCCGTCGGCCTGCCTGAGCAGTACGCCTGGCTGGAGGAGAGCCTGGCCCGTTTCCCCACCGGCCCGGTGCAGGAGGAGCTGGCCCGCTCCGCCGGCTTCGCCACGGCCCATCACCGCCCCCTGGCCGCCGGGCTGATGGGGCTGCTGGAGCTGCAGGCCTGAGCGGCCGCCTTCGATCCGGCAGCCTGGTCCGGCAGCCCGGTCTGGCAGCATCGAGCCGTCGCCCCTGCCGTCCAGGCCCGACACCGACCGGCCTCCCCATGCTCTTCCAGGACATCATCGCCAGCCTCAACCGGTTCTGGGCCGACCAGGGGTGCCTGATCCTGCAGCCCTACGACACCGAGAAGGGCGCCGGCACCATGAGCCCCCACACCGTGCTGCGGGCGATCGGCCCGGAGCCCTGGGCGGTGGCCTACCCCGAACCGTGCCGGCGTCCCACCGACGGCCGCTACGGCGACAACCCCAACCGGGCCCAGCACTATTTCCAGTACCAGGTGCTGATCAAGCCCTCCCCGGATGCCATCCAGGAGACCTACCTGGCCTCCCTCGAAACCCTCGGCATCCACGCCGCCGAGCACGACATCCGCTTCGTAGAGGACAACTGGGAATCCCCCACTCTCGGCGCCTGGGGTGTGGGCTGGGAGGTGT
>CAZBMT010000110.1:0-7090 GCA_964492645.1 uncultured Cyanobium sp.
TGCCCTCCGATCCCAGCTGGCGCATGACGCTCAGCTGGCGGGCGGGGGGCAGGGTCGCAAACGGGCCCGACAGTTCGAAGCGGACCATCGCAGGTGCGGGCGTGGGGACGGCGGTCCCGGCCTGGGCGGTCGGCGCTTCGCTGGGCGGAACCCGCTCCAGCTTGACGAGGGCGACACCCTTGGGGTTCAGCAGCGGGGAGCGGGACAGTTCCAGCTGCAGGGCATTGATCCGGGCGAAGGCCAGGGGATCGAGGGCCTGTCCCTTGAGCACCAGGTTCGCGCCCTCCGCCTCGGCGCTCCGGATCTGGATGCCCTCAGGGGTGCGCAGCTGCAGGTCGGCCAGCAGCGCCGAGGAGGTGCGCAGGGTGGTGAGGCCATTGGTCAGGCTGCGGGTGGTGGCGGTGAGCTGGTCGAGCTTCGCTTTGCTGGCCGTCATCTCCGCCTGCAGCTGGGTGGACTCGGCTTCGAAGCGGTTGAGCTGGGCAGTCTGCATCCGCACGTACTGGAAGCGGAGGAACACCAGCGCGGTGGCACCCACCGCCGCCCCCAGGACAACAGCCCCGATCAGGGCACCGCGCAGCAGCAGGGGGCGTCGATCGAGCAGGGCCGAAACCATGCTCTCCTGGCCGAGTTCCTTGCGCCTCTCCCGAAGCAGATCGAGGATCGGTGGGCTCATCGGACCGACTCCGCCATCGCCAGGCCCTGGAGCACCAGGGACCCGAAGGGCTCAGGGTTGAGGATCTCGGCCCGCACGCCCAGGGTGTCCTGGAGGCTGTCCTGGCTGGGGAGAGGCGCGCTGAGCAACAGCCTGAGCCGACGGATGGAGGACTCACGTCGACGGTAGAAGGTCACGCAGCGGTTCACCTCCCTGACCAGGGCCCCGTCGTCTTCGGGGAGCGGCCAGTCGAAGACCGGCTCCGTCCGACTCAGAAGCAGCAGCCGGGCGCCGGCCGGCAGCGGATGGATCAGGACGGTCAGTTCATCCGCCGGTGCCGCTTCCAGCAGGGAGGTGACCGCCGCCAGACGGCAGGACTGGGCCGGCGCCAGCCGCTCGAGCTGCACGCCGGCCAGGTTGAAGACATCGATCCAGTCGTCCACCAGCTGGCGGGGGGCCACCGCCATCAGCAGCCGGGGGGTGGATCCCGCCAGGGGCCGCAGATCGATCGTGGCCTCCGACAGGGGAACCGCGAGATTCAGGGGCGGATCGATGGTCCGCAGGGCCTCGATGGGGTCGTCGGGGATCGCCTCGAAGGGCCAGTCGATCACCCGCCATTGCGCCGCCCCCTCGGGAAGGGACGCCAGGACGACGGCATCGAGCAGGCCGTCGCGCACCAGAAGATCGCCGATCAGGTCACCGAGGGGCTCCTTCTCCAGGGGCTGGCCATCGAGGCAGGTGAGGGGTGGCAGCGGCAGATCGATGCTCACGGCCTCCGGACCCGATCCCCTGAGCACCTGGCCCTTGAGGGAATCGTCCTGAAGTTCCAGCAGCAGCTGGCGGGGGAACAGCTGAGCGCGCAGGGGCCTCAGACGGTCCTCCAGATCATCCTTCAAGCCGATCAGGCCAGAAAAAGCCAAGGCTCCGATCCGAATGTCCGCGAAAACTACCGAATCAAGGGCGCCAGGGAATCCCAGAACCTACAACTTCCGAAAGCGTCCGGCATCCATGGCTGTCGAGCTGGCGCGATAATCCCTCCAGAATCGACGGCACAAGTGCGGGGCCTTCGTAGATCCAACCCGTATAGATCTGGATCAGGGATGCTCCAGCGCTGATCCGCTCCCAGGCAGCCTCCGCCGAATCGATGCCCCCCACACCGATCAGCGGCAGGGCCGGACCGGCGGTCGCCCGCAGCCGCCGCAGCACCTCGACCGCCCGCCGGCGCAGGGGCCGGCCGCTCAGACCTCCGGTCTCCTCGGCCAGGGTGCGGCCCGTGGCCACCAGTCGCCGTCCGTCCAGTCCGAGGCGGTGGACCGAGGTGTTCACGGCGATCACACCGGCGAGCCCCTCCTCGTAGGCCAGCCGGGCGATCGTGTCGATGGCGTCGTCCTCCAGGTCGGGGGCGATCTTGACCAGCAGGGGCGGGCAGGCCGGCAGGCGCCGCAGCCGCTCCACCAGCCGCCGCAACTGGGCCTCCTCCTGCAGATCCCGCAACCCCGGGGTGTTGGGGGAGCTGACGTTGACAACGGCGTAGTCGGCCAGGGGGGCCAGGAGCTCCAGGGAGGCCGCGTAATCGTCCGGGGCCATCTCCAGCGACACCGGCTTCGATTTGCCGAGGTTGATGCCGAGGACCGCGGGCCGTTGCCCGGGGGGTGGCAGGAGCTGGCGTTCCAGCGTCCGTCGCACGGCCCGGGCCCCGTCGTTGTTGAAGCCCATGCGGTTGAGCGCCGCCCGTTCCTCCGCCAGCCGGAACAGCCTCGGCCTTGGATTGCCCTGCTGGGGCTGCCAGGTGATCGTGCCCAGTTCGGCGAAGCCGAAGCCGAAGCAGTGCCAGATGGCGGCCGCCACCCCGTTCTTGTCGAAGCCCGCCGCCAGCCCCACCGGATTGGCGAAGCGGCAGCCGAACAGGGTCTGCTCCAGCCGCGGGTCCCGCCGCTGCAACTCGGCCCCGAGGCCCTCCAGGCTGCTGCTCACCAGGGGCCAGCGGCGGCACAGGGAAGCCTGGCCCAGGGCCAGGAGGGTGAGGCGGCTCAGCTGCTCGGCATCGGCACCGTCATCACGACGCAGCAGGGGCTCGACGAACCGGGCATAGAGAGCGCCGGTCCCCACCTGTCCGCCGCTGGTCGATGGCTCCTGCGGCATCCCTGTCTCCTCACTGCGGCCTGGCCAATCCTCCCGCGCCGCGTTCCAGGCGCCAGCATCCGTTGTCCAGGGGCCTGACGAGCCAGTCGCGCCAGAGCCAGGGCTCCCCTCTGCCCTCGAGACGGGCGGTGGGCATCTCGAGCAGCCTGGCGAGTTCCACGGTCCGCAGGCTGTAGCCACCCGCCGCCAGCCGGTCGGCCAGCTCCAGGCGGCTGAGCAGTTTCTGGAGCGAGGGCGGGGCCGGAGCGAGGGGGTCGGCCGCCGTCACAGCATCATCCGCAGGCCCATCGGCCTCCGGTGTGGCGGCGGCAGCAGCGGCCGGAGCCGACGACCGGCCCGGCTGGGTTTCGATTGCCAGGGCCGGGGACTGCCCGCGGGAGAAGGCGACCGCGATCGCATCGCAGCGGTCGTTGTCCGGGTCCCCGCTGTGGCCGCGCACATGGCGGAAGGCCAGCCCCGGCAGCCGGGCGGCATCCAGCTGCTCCCAGAGATCACGGTTGAGCACCGCCCCGCCGGAGGAGGTGCGCCATCCCTTGCGCTTCCAGCCGGCCATCCACTTCTCAAAACCGTCGATCAGGTAACGGCTGTCGGTGCGCAGCGCCAGATCGGGGTGGCGCGGCAGCTCGCGCAGGGCCTCCAGCACTGCCAGGGCGGCGGTGAGCTCCATCCTGTTGTTGGTGGTGGCCGCGTCCGCCCCCCCCAGCTCCCGGCGGGAGCCGTCCTCGAAGCGCAGCAGCGCCCCCCAGCCCCCCGGGCCCGGATTGCCGCTGCAGGCTCCATCACAGGCGGCAGCCACTACCCGCACCGGTCGATCACCCATGGAGACCTCTTGACAGGATCGCTTGAATAGGATCCTCTCTCCCGGAGAACGCCCGGGCCCTGGAGGTGTTCCCATGCAGCGAACCTACCTGGCCCTGGCGGGCCTGGCCCTGGCCGGAGCCGGCCTGCCGATGATCCAGCCCAGGCTGGCCATGGCCTCCGGCCTCTTCCAGAGCGCCGATGTCGACGCCGGGCGCTTCGCGGTTCTGGCCCGTCCGGTGGGCGACAACGACTGGACCCTGCTGGTGCTGGAGCAGCTGACCCCGCAGCCCGCCTGCTGGCAGGCCCGCCCGGACGGCTTGGTGGATCCCACCCTGAACCGGTTCGACTACACCGGCATCTGCAACCGCTACCTCGACAGCAACGGCTATTCCCTGCGGGTCGCCGAGCAGGACATGGGCACCACCTACCGGCTGCGGGTGCAGCAGGTGGGATCCCGCCTGGAGCTCCAGGCCATCTCCCCTGGCACCTCGGCGATCCTCGTGGTGGGCAGGGCCGACATCCCTCTGCGGGATCGCGACGGCTTCGTGGCGCTCCGACTCGATCCGGGCTGGGACCTGAAGCGGCGCACCTACGGGGAACGGGCCCTGAGCCACCTCTATTTCGCCAGCCCCACCCCTCTGGAGCAGCTGATCGCAAGCGCCGGCGGCGCAACCACCTGGCGCCGTCCCCTCGGCCAGGGCCGGGTCCAGCCTCCGGTCCTGGCCGCCACCGATCCGGTCGCTGGCCAGGGCGACGACGCCATGGCACTGGGCAGCTCCGGTCGGGCCGTCGCCCTCCAGGTGATCCCCTACAGCGGCAGCGGCGCCGATGGCGAAGGGCTCTGATCCCCTGGCCCTGTCTGGGCTGTGGCCACCCGCTCCGGCCTGGGGCCAGTTGAATCTCCGGACCTGCCAGCCCCCATCCCCTGTTCCGCCCTCTTAACTTAATGGCGTGAGGAGTGAAGGACGCTCTTCCAGGGTCGAAACGAGGACAGACTCCCGGAATCGTTCCATCTCCAGAGCCCTGCCTTCGGCGGGGCTCTTTTTTATGGCCAGGTCGCGCCAATTCGGCACACTGTTGTAACCAGCAGCCGCTGGCCAGCAAAAAGCAAAAAGCCGGCCCCGAAGGACCGGCTGAACGACGGGAGGGTGGCGCCGGGCCGGAAGAGCCGGCGGCTGCAGGTCACTTGATGGAGACCTTGCCACCCACTTCTTCGATGCTCTTCTTGAGAGCTTCGGCATCGGCCTTGGAGATGCCTTCCTTGACGGCCTTGGGAGCGGCTTCGACCAGGGCCTTGGCTTCGCCCAGACCGAGGCCGGTGGCCTCGCGGACGGCCTTGAGCACCTTGATCTTGGCGGCCGGATCGAAGCCATCGAGGATGACGTCGAACTCGGTCTGCTCCTCGACGGCCTCGGCGGCAGCGCCGGGGGCGGCGGCGGCCATGACGACGCCGGCGGAAGCGGCGGCGGACACGCCGAAGGCCTCTTCGATCTGCTTGACGAGCTCGGAAGCCTCAAGCAGGGAGAGGGTTTTCAGTTGTTCGAGAATCTGGTCGGTTGTAGCGGACATGGGGGGGAATCAGCAACAGAACGGGAGGATCGGTGGAGCCGAGGGGTTCGCGGGGTGCGAACTCAGCTGTCGCCGGATTCGGCGTGCTGCTTGAGCGCCCTGGCGAGACCGGACGGAACCTCGTTGATGCCCACGGCCAGCTTGGTGGCCAGGCCATTGATCGCACCAGCGATCTGGGCCATGAGCACCTCCTTGGAGGGCAGATCCCCGATGGCCTTGATGTCGTCGGGGGAAAGGAGCTTGCCTTCGAAAAGGCCGCCCTTCACCTCCGACTTCTTGCTGTCCTTCTGGAAGGACTGCAGGGCCTTCACCGCACCGCCGACATCGCCCTTGACCAGGACGAAGGCGTTGGTGCCGGTGAGCAGGGAATCGAGATCCGACCAGGCGCTGTCACCATCGATGGCACGGCGCATCAAGGTGTTTTTGGTCACCTTGCACACACCGTTGCTGGCCTGCAGACGGGTCCGCAGATCAGTCATCTCCTTGATGGTCAGGCCCTTGTAATCAAGAACCAGCGCCATTTCGGCTTCACCGAGGAGCCCCTTGAGCTCTTCGACGATCTGTTGCTTGTTCTCCAGCGTGCGGCCCATAGGAGGTGGATCGGATCGGGGGAACAAGCCGGGAACGCGGTCAGGACAGCCATCCGCTGTGGGGGGCTTCGAGGCCGCTCATCGCTCCGCTCCGATCTGTTGGTCTCCGTTGGAGACCCCAGCCCAGGCAAAAACCAATCGCGTGAACCTCGGCAGGTCTTACATCAGGGAATGCCCGACCGGAATCGGCGACCCTGACGACCTGCTGTCTTTGGTGGGGCGCGTGCCCTTCTGGACGAATCCAGCTCTTGAACCTACATCACGGCAGGCCCAGCTCCCGCAGCCGTGCCACCCAGCGGGCATAACCGGCGGCATTGAGGTGCACGCCATCCACGGTGTAGGCACGCCGGAGGCCATCGCCGTCCGCCATCACCGGGGTGAGATCGACGTAATCCCGGGGCGGCGTCTGGCGGGCGAGCAGCGTGTTGAGCTCGGCTACCCGGCGGACCCCGTCGGCTCCGCAGCGGAAGCTGGCGCAGGGGATCGTGGACTGGATGATCACCCGGGCCCCCGTGCCGATCTGCAGACCGGTGCGCAACCACTGGATGCGGGCGGCGATCCTGCCGGGGTCGTAGCCCCAGACGATGTCGTTGATGCCCACCATCACCAGGTAGGTGCCGGCCCCTGTCCGGCGGATCTGGGGCAGCCGGGCCATCAGCTGGAAGCTGGTGTCCCCGCTGATGCCCTGGTTGAACACCACCCGATCCGGGAAGGCGGCCTGCCAGTCACCCTGGGCCGTGAGCGAATCGCCCACGAAGGTGACCGGAGCGGCGCGCCGGGGCGTGGCGTCCGGGGTCTGCGTGGTCTTGGGGGAGGAATGGGACCTGGTGACCAGGCCCCAGGCCAGCCCCAGCAGCAGGAGCGGGGCCACCACCAGACCGGTGGTCCGCAGCCAGGGCGGGGCAGGCACGGCGGGAGCTCAGCTCTCCTGCTTGATGTCCTGGAGAGCGGCGAAGTCGACCTGCACCGAGGGGCCCATGGTGGAGGTGACGTACAGGCTGCGCCAGTAGCGGCCCTTGGCACCGCTTGGCTTGTTGCGGTCGATGGTTTCCTGCAGGGCCTTGAGGTTCTCCAGCAGCCTGGAGGTGTCGAAGCTGGCCTTGCCGAAACGCACGTGGACGATGCCGGCCCGATCGGCCCGGAACTCCAGCTTGCCGGCCTTGAACTCGCTGATGGCGCCGCCCAGATCGGTGGTGACCGTGCCGGCCTTGGGGTTCGGCATCAGGCCGCGGGGACCGAGCACCCGGCCGAGCTTGGCCACCTTGGGCATCATGTCGGGGGTGGCGATCAGCAGATCGAAGTCGATCGCGCCACCGGCGATCTGGTCGACCAG
>CAZBMT010000111.1:0-7082 GCA_964492645.1 uncultured Cyanobium sp.
GGCGCTGAGGCCGAGCAGGAGCGGCAGGGGCAGGGCGCAGAAGCCATCCAGCCGGCGGGTCCAGCCGGGGGGGCCATCCCCCTGGCGGCTGCCCTGCAGACCGTTGAGGCCCAGGGCCAGCAGCCCCCCCGCCCCCAGCAGGTCGAGGCCGGTGCGCTGGTCGGTGCCCCGCTCCATGGTGAGCAGCAGGCCATGGCCGACGCTCAGCAGCAGGGCGATGGCCGCCGCGGAGGTGAGCAGCCAGCCGAGCACGAACCAGCCGCCGCGGCGGAGCGGGCTCGGGCCCAGCAGGATCAGCAGCAGCAGGCCGATGTGCAGAGGGCTGAAGCTGATCGCCAGGCCGAATCCGAACAGTTCGCTCCAGAGACTGGGGGTCGCCATCGCTGCGGTCCGTGACGCCCCATTGTCCGGTGCTGCCGGGGTCAGGTGCGAATCTCGAACCAGTCGGTGCCCGCCACGGCCATCTGACCGCTGCTGACGCCGCTCACCTGGGCGCCCTGGGGCCCCTTCTCGCACCAGAGTCGCAGTTCCACCAGCCGGTCGGGCGGCCCCTCGGCCTCCACCTCCACCGAGCCGTCGGGACGGTTGCGCACCCAGCCGCTGAGGCCGAGGTCGATGGCCTTCTGGCGGCAGCCCATCCGGTAGCCCACCCCCTGCACCAGACCGCGCACGCTCATGCGCCAGCGTTCATGGGAGGTGGACGTCACCCGGAGACTGGGCTGCAGGAAACGGCGTTCCTCGGCAGCGGCACGGCGCTGGCGGCGGATCTGGCCAGTCTCGAGGGAATCGCCGGGCATCCAGCCCAGTGGAGGTGCAGCCAGGTGGCGTGAACGGTCGGAGCGCTCCATCCTTCGACCCTCCCGGGTGATCCCCATCCTTCAAGGTGCCACAGGCTCTGGGCCTCCGCCAACACCGGGCCGGCGGAAAGCTGGGGCAGCAGCTGCCAGCGGTGGAACTCATGGCCGCAGAGGGATTCGCCGCGGCGCACCAGCAGACCGTCGGCGGCCGGCACGGCCTGGCGGTAGCCGAGGCTGAGGGGCCCCCGGCGGGCGCGGAAGGGGAGCAGGCCGGCCATGGGGTGGGGCAGGCCGTCCGGGTCCTCCAGTTCCCGGCCCAGCAGCAGCAGTCCGCCGCATTCAGCCACGATCGGCAGGCCGCCCCGGGCGGCGGCCCGAAGGGATGCGAGGCTGCGGCGGCTGGTCGCCAGGCGGGCGGCATGCAGTTCGGGGTAACCGCCGGGCAGCAGCACCGCCCGGCAGTCCGGTGGGAGGGGATCGTCGTCCAGGGGGCTCCAGGGCACCGGGCTGAGGCCGCAGGCCTGGAGCAGCTCCTGGGCTTCGGGGTAGCGGAAGTGGAAGGCCGCATCGCTGGCGATCGCCACCGGCAGGGGAGTTCCGGGCCCGGTGGCAGCCGTGGCGGCTGGGGCCCCGGCGGGAACCGGCTCCGGCGGGGCCTGGTCGAGGCACCAGCGGATCGGATCGCGCCGCTGCAGCGACGGCGGCGGCGGCACCAGCAGCGGCCACAGCCGTGCCAGATCGAGGTGCTGTTCGGCCAGAACGGCCCAGATCCGCTGCCGATCGCCCAGGTCGCCCAGCTCCCCCGGGGTGAGCAGGCCGAGGTGGCGGGAGGGCAGCTCCAGGCTGGGATGGCTGGGCAGCACCCCCAACAGGGGCACCTCGATGGCGGCCAGGGCTTCGGCCAGGAGCAGCCGGTGGCGATCGCTGCCCACCCGGTTCAGCACCACCCCGGCCAGGGTGACCCGGGGCGGGCCGTGGTCACGGAAGCCGCGCACCAGGGCCGCCAGGCTGCCGGCCTGCCGCGACGCCTCCACCACCAGCACCACCGGCAGCTCCAGCAGGGCGGCCACGGCGGCGGAGCTGCCCTCGCTGCCGGCACCGCGCCCGTCGAACAACCCCATGACCCCCTCCACCAGCACCCGGTCGGCCCGACTGCCATGCCAGCGGTAGCTGCGCCGCACCCACTCCTCGCCGCAGAGCAGCGGATCGAGGTTGCGGCAGGGTCGACCGGCCACCGCCCCCAGCAGCTGGGGGTCGAGGTAGTCGGGCCCCACCTTGAAGGGCTGGATGGTCTCCCCCCGGGCCCGCGCCACGGCCGCCAGGCTGAGGCTCAGCAGGGTCTTGCCGCTGCCGCTGCAGGGGGCCGCGATCAGGCAGCTCATGCGGACGGCGGCATCGGCCGTACTGGCGAACGGTGCCTCAGCCTGGCAGCAGGCTCGCCGCCAGAGGCGCGGCCGCCGCCAACAGGGGCGAAGTGGAATCGTGGCCCCCCGAGAGCAGGCGGGCCATCTCCATCTCCTCGCTCTCCTCCGGCAGGGGCACCACCCCCTCGGCCAGTTCCATGCTGGCCATGCCCCCTGACTCCAGGCGCATGCAGCCCCCCGACTCCGAGCAGAGAATCACGCACAGGGGCGGCCGCTGCTGCGGCTCGCAGATCAACCGCATCCCGACGATGGCGCCGGGGTGAGTCTTGGGCACCCCCATGGGCACGGGCATCAGGGTGAACTGGACCGCCACCCCGTCGGTGCGCTCGAACTCCGCCGTGATCCCCGAGCCCGGCCCGTCCACCTCCACCGCGTAGCTGGTGACCAGGTGCCAGCCGAGGCGATCGGCGATCCAGGCGGCCAGCAGCAGCCCCTTCACCGGGTGGTCGCCCTCGACGTCGATGTCGAGCTGCACCACGTGGCCGAGGGCATCGCGGCGGGAAGGGGGGTCGAAGACCATGGCCAGGGATTCGCGCCAGGTGCGCAGCCGCAGCCAGTTGAGATCGTTGACGGCCTGGCCGGCGCTGATCCGGGCCAGCATCAGGTCGAGGCAGCGGCGCGGTTCGCCCAGGGAACTGTCGATCACCAGCCGCCGGGGCAGCGGCGCCAGGGCCTCCAGCATCTCGGAGGGCTCATCCAGGCTGCTGTTCCACCACACCCAGCAGGGCAGGGAGTCGTCGACGAGGGAGCCGATCAGATCGAGGCTCTGTTTGAGGGCGCCCATGCCGCCGCGCAGCACCACCACATCGCCGCAGGCGGCGCCGGCGCCCCCCTCCTCCGGCAGCGGGCAGTAGGCGGCCACCAGGGTCTCGAGCGGATGGCCCGGGTCGAGGGTTGGGGCCAGGGTGATCAGGCGCCGGGGCATGTGGGCGCTGATCGCACTCTCGACGAACTGGCCGCGCAGGTCCTCGCTGCGGTGGTGGCCGTCCTTCTGGCCGATCGCCCAGGCCAGGCGGGGATCCATCGGTGCGGTGCTGTAGGGCAGGCCCGTTTCGGGCACGGCCTGGCGGGCCGCCTCCAGCAGCTCCTTGCCCAGCAGACCGGTGATCGGCCCGTCGATACGGCCGATGCGCACCATCTGCTGCTCCAGCCAGGAGGGCTCCCACACCACCAGGGTGAAGGTGGCAGCGCCGGTGGAGCCCTCCAGATCATGGGTCCAGAGGCGGTGCAGGTAGGGGTTGACCTCCTCGGGCGGCAGATCGAGGGGGGCCTGGAGGGTGAGCTGGGGAGCCATGGGCGCGGAAGGGGGCGGAAATCGCGGGGCTGCGGAAGGTGGACGGGGGCGCGGAGGCCCTGGAGCCGTGTCTCAGGGTCGCCGCCAGATCAGGCCGTCACTGGCCAGGAGGCCATCGGCGGCGGTGGGCCCCCAGGTGCGGGCCTCGTAGGGCTGGACCGGCAGCTGCCAGGGGGATTCCTCGATCAGGGACAGCAGCGGGGTGTACAGACGCCAGGCCGCCTCCACCTCGTCACTGCGGGTGAACAGGGTGGGATCGCCCAGCATGGCGTCGGCCAGCAGCCGCACGTAGCCCTCGTCGGAGGGCTCGCCGAAGGATTCGTCGTAGCTGAAGGCCATGTCGACCGGGCGGCTGCGCATGCCGGAGCCAGGCGCCTTGACCTCGAACTTGAATTCGGCGCCCTCGTCGGGCTGGATGCGCAGGATCAGCTGGTTGGGGGTGGGGGCGCCACCGGCGGCATCGAACAGGTGCACCGGCGCCTCCCGGAAGGTGAGCACCACCTCGCTGAGGCGCTTGGGCAGGCGCTTGCCGGTGCGCAGGTAGAAGGGGACCCCCTGCCAGCGCCAGTTGTTGATGGCCACCTTCATCGCCACATAGGTTTCGGTGGTGCTGTTGGCGTTCACCCCCGGTTCCTGGCGGTAGCCGGGCAGGGGCCGGGCCAGGCTGCCGCCGGCGGCGTACTGGCCCCGGACGCAGCACTTCCAGGGCTCCTCCTCGTTGGCCAGGCTGGCTGACTGCAGCACCTTGGCCTTCTCGTTGCGGATGGCCTCCGGATCGAACCGGCCCGGGGCTTCCATGGCGGTGAGGGCCAGGATCTGGGTGAGGTGGTTCTGCACCATGTCCCGCAGGGCGCCGGAGCTCTCGTAGTAGCCGGCCCGCTCCTCCACCCCCACCGTCTCGGCGGCGGTGATCTGGACGCTGGAGATGTAGTTGCGGTTCCAGATCGGCTCGAAGATCGTGTTGGCGAAGCGCAGCACCAGGATGTTCTGGACCGTTTCCTTGCCCAGGTAGTGGTCGATGCGGAACACCTGGCTTTCCTTGGCGCAGGCCTGGACCACCTTGTTGAGGGCCTGGGCGCTGGCGTAGTCACGGCCGAAGGGCTTCTCGATCACCACCCGGCTGCGCTCGGCATCAGCCAGCAGCCCGGCACCGGCCAGGGCGCGGCAGCCACTGCCGTAGAACTCCGGCGACACCGAGAGATAGAAGGTGCGGTTGCCCCGGGTGGCCCGCAGCCGGTCGATGCTCTCGAGCCGCTGGCCGAGGCGCACCAGGTGCTCGCTCTGCTGCAGGTCGACCGGCTCGTAGAAGAGGCCCTGGGCGAACTGGTCCCAGGCGGTGCGATGGGAGGCGATCTCCTCGGCCAGGGCGGCGCCCATTTTCTCGCGGAACTCCTCATCGCTCCAGGGGCGCCGGGCGCAGCCGAGGACGGCGAACTCACTCGGCAGCCTTCGCTGGCGGAACAGCTCGAACAGCGCCGGGATCAGCTTGCGGTGGGTGAGATCACCGCTGGCCCCGAAGATGACGATGCACTGGGGCGAGATCACCCGCTCCTGGCGCAGACCGACCCGCAGCGGGTTGGTGAGGATGGCGGTCATGGGGAGGGCGTCCGGTCATCCCTGGTTTAACGGCGGCGCCGGCATCCCGCTGCATCGCGGCGATGGCGACCCAGCCGGTGTGTGCATTCTCGGATCGTCAGCCAGCAAAAAGGCCCGCCAAAAGCGGGCCCTGGAACGGGGTCGGTGTGCCCCGTGGTGCGTTCGGATCAGTAGGTCTCGACGTGCCAGCGGTCGGCCTTCTTGAGCTGGGGCCGCAGCTCGCCCCAGTCGAGGCCCTTGGCGGCGGCAGCGGCGGTCATGGCCTCGTCGATGCCGGGCTCCATGCCGCGCAGACCGCACATGTAGACGTGGGTCTTGGGATCCTCGATCAGGGAGAAGATCTCATCGGCGTGCTCGGTGACGCGGTCCTGGATGTACATCCGGCCGCCGCTGGGGTTCTGCTGCTCGCGGCTGATGGCCTTGGTGTAGCGGAAGTTCTCCGGGTACTCGGCCAGGTAGCGCTGGAAGTCGTCCTCGTAGAGGAGGTTGGGCGTCTTGGGGACCCCCATGATCAGCCAGGCCTTGCCGCGGAACTGGTACTCGGGGTTCCTGGCGCGCTCGGCGGGCTCGAACATGCGGCGCAGGTAGGCGCGCATCGGAGCGATGCCGGTGCCGGTGGCCAGCATGATGATGTTGGCGTCCTCATCGGGGGGCAGAAGCATCTCCTTGCCCACGGGGCCGGTGATCTTCACCTTGGCGCCGGGTTCGATGTCGCAGAGGAAGGTGGAGCAGACGCCGTTGATGGTGGTGCCGTCCTTCTCGTACTGGAGCTGGCGCACGCACAGGGAGACGGTGCCTCCCTCGCAGTTGTCGCCGTGGCGGGTGCTGGCGATCGAATAGAGGCGCAGCTTGTGGGGCTTGCCGTTGGCGTCCTCGCCATCGGGAATGATGCCGATGCTCTGGCCCTCGACGTAGTGGAGGTTGCCGCCCGAGAGGTCGAAGGTGATGTGGTTCACCCGGCCGATGGCCCCCTCGGAGAGCAGGCTGTAGTTGTCGGTGACCGTACCGATGAAGGGATCCTTGGGCTTGTAGAGGTTGACCGGGACGTCGGCGTGGCTCACGGGGGCTTTTCTGGCGGGGGTGGGGGTGGCGGCCGGGGCGTCGGAGACGGAAGCGTCAGAGGAGGCCGGGGTGGCGGAACCCGCAGGGACCTCCCCGGCGTTGACGGCCTTGATGCGTCCGCCCTGCTGGGCGATGGTCTGCATCAGCCGCTGCAGCTGGGGGAAGGGCACGGTGATCCGGCGCTCGGCCCGCCGCTGCACGCCGACGCCGAAGCCTTCGACCACAACCGTGAACATGCGGCCGTCGGACTGGGTGGCCTTGCCGGTGGAAACACGCATGCGGGCGTCGGAGCCGAAAATCGGGCCGATCATAGAGAACGCGCCCCACACCCTCTCGGTGCGGATTCGTTGACCGGATTCCGGACACACCGGTTAGTTTGTGTTCCGTCGCACCAATCACGGTGCCGACCGCTGCCACCCTCACCCAAGCCCCGAGCGAGCTCCGAACCGTCTTGGCACAGCTTCTGGCGTCGTTTCCCCGCCCCGTGCACCTCCCGTCAACCGAGGCCATGGTCGCCAGCGAGGCAAGTTGTGCCCTCGACACGATCCAGCAGGAGATGGAGCGTCTCCCCCAGGGCACCCGGCGCCTGGCTGTGCAGCTGCGCCTGGATCTCGCCCCCGAGTGGATCTGGACGGTGCTCACCGACTACGACCATCTGGATCGGTTCATCCCCAACCTCGCCAGCTCCCGCCAGCTCTGGCGCCGCGGCAACCTGGTGGCCCTCGAGCAGGTGGGCACCCAGCAGTTCTGCGGACTGCGCTTCAGCGCCCGCGTGCAGCTGGAGCTGAACGAGGAACCGGAGCAGGGCCGCCTGGCCTTCCGCATGCTGGAGGGGGATTTCCGCTGCTTCCAGGGCGTCTGGCAGGTGGGCGCCGACGCCACCAGCACCTGGCTCCTCTACGACCTCAC